>CAYUBZ010000399.1:0-2203 GCA_964443205.1 uncultured Hyphomicrobium sp.
GGCGTGTCGATGATGTTCAGGCGGCGCATCTTGCCGTCGCGACCCGGCCAGAAGCAGGTGGTCGCGGCCGAGGTGATGGTGATGCCGCGCTCGGCCTCCTGCTCCATGAAATCCATGGTCGCGGCGCCGTCGTGCACCTCGCCGATCTTATAGGACTTGCCGGTATAATAGAGGATCCGCTCGGTCGTGGTCGTCTTCCCGGCATCAATGTGGGCCATGATGCCGAAGTTGCGGTAGTCCTTGATTTCGTAGTCGCGGGCCATGCGTCAGTGCTCCGAAGATCCGATCACCAGCGGTAATGGGAGAAGGCGCGGTTCGCCTCTGCCATCTTGTGCGTGTCTTCCCGCTTCTTGACCGCCGTGCCCCGGTTGTTGGCGGCATCCAATAGCTCGCCCGACAGCCGGTCGACCATGGTGTTCTCGTTGCGCGCCCGCGCCGCCGTGATGAGCCAGCGGATGGCCAGCGCCTGGCGCCGCTCGGGGCGCACCTCGACGGGCACCTGGTAGGTGGCGCCGCCGACGCGCCGTGAGCGCACCTCGACCGCCGGCATGACGTTCTCCAGCGCCTGGTGGAAGAGCTGCACCGGGTTGGACTTCGCCTTGGTCTCCATGCGATCGAACGCGCCGTAGACGATGCGCTCGGCGGCCGACTTCTTGCCCTGGTACATCACCGCGTTCATGAACTTGGTGATGACGACCTCGCCGAACTTGGGGTCCGGATTGACCTCGCGCTTGTCGGCCTTGTGACGACGGGACATCTCTTCTCAAGTCCTTCGCTTCGATCTTCCAAAAACAATGGGCCGCATTCCCGGCCCCTGGATCCCCGCCTTCGCGGGGATGACCGCCCGCGGCGGTCACTTCGGACGTTTTGCTCCGTACTTGGAGCGGCGTTGCTTGCGGCCGGCGACACCTTGCGTGTCGAGCACGCCGCGCACGATGTGGTAGCGCACACCGGGAAGGTCCTTCACGCGGCCCCCGCGGATGAGCACGACGGAGTGCTCCTGCAGGTTGTGGCCTTCGCCCGGAATGTAGCCGATCACCTCGTAGCCGTTGGTCAGGCGGATCTTGGCGACCTTGCGCAAAGCCGAGTTCGGCTTCTTTGGTGTCGTTGTATAGACGCGCGTGCACACGCCGCGCTTTTGCGGGCAGCTGTCCATGTGCCGCGACTTCTCGCGGTACGTCTTGTGGCCCCGGGGCTTCCGGATCAACTGTTGTATCGTCGGCATGCGCCTCGTCCGTCCACGGCTGCCGGCTCGACGCGCGTGCGTCAAACCGAACCTGCCGAGCCACGCATCGAGAAGCGCGCCCAGCACGAAAAAACCAGAGGATCATGCGGCCTCAGAGCCGCAGATCGTGGTCCGAATTTTTCCTCTGCTTTGCGACGGAAGTGTCTAGGCCAAGGGTGCACCCCAACGGATGCGAAATTGGCCTACTACCTACCGTGAGAGTGCGAGAGCTATATACAGAGCGCCGAATCCGGTCAACACCCGCCAAGGCGCCTGGCGATTATTTTTTCACGCGCACTCTGCGGCATTCCGCGGGGTTCTCAGGGGACCCCTGGGCGAGCTTGCCCCCAAGCCCGCGCGGCGGCCGGCATCAAGGCGCAACCGCCGATCCGGCAGGCTTTTAACAGCACGCACGGCCGCCGAGGCGGCCGTGCGCGGCTTGCGCACCCTATTCGACGGCCTCCTCCGTCGTGCGGCGGCGGCGGCGGACCGGAGCCGCACTGGGGCCGGCGAGGGCCTTCTCGGCGTCGACCTTGGCCTGCTCGCGGGCAATCAGCTCGTCGCGCTTGGTGGCGATCTTGCGCAGACGCCGCAGCGCGCCGCCCGTCCCGGCCGGGATCAGGCGCCCGACGATGACGTTCTCCTTGAGGCCCTCGAGCGTGTCGATCTTGCCGTTGACGGCGGCATCGGTCAGCACGCGCGTAGTCTCCTGGAAGGAGGCCGCCGAGATGAACGAGCGGGTCTGCAGCGAAGCCTTGGTGATGCCGAGCAGCACCGGGCTCGCCGATGCCGGCTTCTTGCCGGCCTTCACGAACTCGGCGTTCTTCTCGTCGAACTCCACGCGGTCGAGTTGCTCACCCTTGATCAAGTCGGTCTCGCCGACATCGGTCACCTCCACCTTCTGCAGCATCTGGCGGACGATGACCTCGATGTGCTTGTCGTTGATGGTCACGCCCTGCAGCCGGTAGACGTCCTGGA
>CAYUBZ010000400.1:0-2178 GCA_964443205.1 uncultured Hyphomicrobium sp.
CCTCACGGCAGCAGCTCGAAGCTCTTGGCAATCTTGGGGAACTCGGGCTCCAGGTCCGGCGCCTCGCCGGCCGTCGCGATGCCGATCAGCCGGTAATAGCCGCCGTCCTTGCCGAGCAGCATCGCTTGATAGAGGCGCACGCGCGCACCGTCGTCGGCGTCGACGGCATCGGCCGACACCTCGACGCCGTCGAGGTCGCCGACCGTCATCTCCTGCGGCTCCCCGGGCTTGATCTCATTGTATCCCGACAGGCTCGCCAGCAGCGCGACGGCGAGCTTCTCGGGCTCGGCGACCGGGCGCTTGTCGAGCGAGGGCGCCACCATGAAGGCGGAGCGCGTCTCGCCGCGGCGCTCGGGCTCCAGGCGCCCGTCGAGCGTATAGACCTTGCTGGTCCCCACCAGCGTCCCGGCTTCCTTGAAGGGGCCAAGGTAGGAGAGCGAGAAGAGGTCGCGCACGTCCGCCTTCTCGGTGGTCCTGGCGGTCGCCAGAACGTGCGCGATCTCCTCGGGCTTGACGCTCCCGTCCTCGAGGTCCTTGGCAGGCACATTGACCGACACGAGGATCGTTTGGTCATGCGTGCGAAACAGCACGAAGAACTTGTCGTAGGTGCCGGCGGCGGACTCCTGGCGGGCGCGCATGTAGATGTGGGGGTCGGAGCGCGCGAGCGACGCCGGGCGTGCGTCGGTGAGGCCGCGCGTTGAGAGCTCCTGGTGCGAGAACCCCTGCGCCATCTTGTCGTACTGGTCGGCGGGGGCCTCCAGGATGACGAAGGAGACGCCGAGCGCCTCGTTCTCGAAGCCGGAGAACAAGGATGAGGGCGTGTAGCCGTCCGGCAAGTCGAGGATGACGCGGCTGTTGGGCGCTTGCTGCGGGGCCGCCTGCGCCGCCGTGGGCGCGGCCAGGGCGAGGAGCATGGCCAGCCCGAGCGCCCATCGGGACTCGGCCCGCCGGCCGCGGGGGCGCGGCGGGCGGACAGGCACCAGGCTCGGGGGCGTGGGACGCATCGTCATCGGGTGAATCGCTTTGATTTTGCACCGCCGCGGCCGGGTCGGCCCCGTGGTTGTAGGCGGCAAAGGACGCGGCGCTTGCGGCCACAATGCGGCATTCGAGGGCGCTGGACCATCCCCTTGCACGGGACGCGCAGCAAATGCAACGATCCCCTATCGCGAGCCGATTCCGTATGGAGTCGGATAGGCTTACGTGCGACAAACACGAGATCGGCCGGCTGGCTTTCCAGAGCCCAAAGAGTGCCGACGGGGGGAGCGATGGGTAGCGCTGAGGAGCCGCGCCGGACATTTGTGTTCTCGTTCGGTCTGGAGCGGCTGGGGCTCGTCGCCTTGCGGGCGCCCTATGTTGTCGCAGTGCTCGCCGCGGTGATTACCGTGGTGGCGGGCATCGGCGTCTCCAAACTCCAGGTCGACGACTCGCTGTCGGAGCTTTTCCGCACCAACACCGAGGAGTTCCGCCGCTACGAGGCGATCGACCGGCGCTTTCCTTCCAGCGAATACGACGTGCTCGTGGTGGTGGAGGGGCCCGACCTGCTCAAGCGCCGGCAGTTGGGCACCTTCACCGAGCTGACCACGGAGCTGCAGCTCATCGACGGCGTCTCCGGACTGGTGTCGATGGTCTCGGCGCGCGGGCCTCCCGATGCGACGGGCTACGCGGCTCCCATCGTGCCCGACGACCTGCCGGAAGGGGCTGCGTATGACGGGGTCATCGCCGCTCTGAGATCCAATGACATCGTCAAGGGCAAGTTCCTGTCCGATGACGGCAAGCTCGCGCTCATCATCATCGCGCTCGACCGCGATGTCGTGCGCGAGCGGACCGCCAGGGCCGTCATCGGCGAGATCAACGCGACGGTCGACGACATGCTCGCCGGCACCGGCCTTACCGCCAAGCTCACCGGCGCGCCGGTGATGCAACTTGAGATCCGCAACGCGGTCGAGCGCGATCAGCTCGTCTACAACGGTTTGGGACTGCTGTTCGGCGCGCTGATCTCGGCCGTGTTCTTCCGGCGCGTGTCGCTGATGCTGGTCGCGGCGCTGCCGCCCGTCCTGGCCGTGACGTGGTCGCTGGGGCTCTTGGGATGGATGGGCTTCAAGCTCAACCTGTTCCTCAACGTGATGACGCCGCTCATCATGGTGATGGGCTTTGCCGACAGCATGCAGATGGTGTCGG
>CAYUBZ010000401.1:0-2177 GCA_964443205.1 uncultured Hyphomicrobium sp.
CGCCCGGCGCGGTGATCGCCTGCGCCACGTTGGCGAAACCCTCCTTGGAGCCGAGCGTGGCGACGATCTGCGTCTCGGGATCGAGCTTCACGCCGAAGCGGCGCGCATAGTAGGCGGCCTGCGCCTTGCGCAAACCGGGGATGCCCTTGGAGGCCGAATAGCGGTGGGTGCGCGGCTTGTTGACCGTCTCGACCAGCTTGTCGACGATATGCTGCGGCGTCGGCAGGTCGGGATTGCCCATGCCGAGATCGATGATGTCGGCACCGCGCGCGCGCGCGTCCGCCTTCAGCCGGTTGACCTCGGCAAAGACGTAAGGCGGCAGACGCTTGATGCGATGGAACTCCTGGTGCAATGGCGCCTCGGGGCTTTCAGGCTTGGGGGCTAGCCCCCCGTGTTTACGCCCGGCCTACGGGCCCCGTCCAGGGTTTCGCGCGCCGAGCGGCGGGCAGCCGTTAACGGGACTGCTCGATCTGATGCTCCGCATCTTGCTCCTGCGTCGCTCTTTTTCGGTTAAGCTCGTCGACCGCCTTCTTCCTATCCTCTTGCGACAGGGCCGTGGAGGCGACCGGCTTGAGCTCGGGAAGCGGCGTTTGGATGGAGTTGGAGCAGCCGCCCACAAATGCGGCAACGGTGAGACCACCCAGCGCGAGCAGCGCCGTCACACGCGCGCTCACGGGCGCACTCACCCGGCCATTGAGGCCGCTGCGTCTGCCTATCCCCCGTTGCATTGCTTGCATTCCGTCTGAGCCCTTGCGTGTGACCTCAAATTGCGCGATTCGATCCCACCTGTGCAGGTGGCATGCTACCCTGTCTGTTGTCCACATGTCCCCGTGACACTAGCTCCCCATTGTCGCAAAACCTTGGCACCGAGTAGGTAAAGGGCCACACCCAAATAGAGGCTGGTTCAGTAACATCCATGCAGAAACCGCACCCCGAGGCCGATGGCGACAATCCGGCCTACAAGATCGTGAATGCCGAGGAGCTCGGCCTCAACCTGCTGCGGCTGTTCGAGCAGGGCGGCCGGGTTCTGACCGAGTTCATCGAGCGCGCCGACACCAAGGTGGGACCCTATTCGGCCGCGGCCGAGATCACCGAGGCGAGCAACACCCTATCCGACCTGACGCAGCACTGGATGGCCGATCCGGCGCGCTTCGCCGAGGCGCAGGGCATGCTGATGCGCTCCTACGCCGAGCTGTGGAACAACACCGTGCGCCGCATGCTGGGGCAGGACGTGTCGCCGGTCGCCGAGCCCGATCCCGGCGACAACCGCTTCAAGGATCCCGAGTGGTCGGCGAACCCCTACTTTGATTTTTGGAAGCAGGCCTATCTCGTCACCTCGCACTGGGCCGAGGACATGCTGCAGAGGACCGAGGGGCTGGACGAGCGCACGCGCCAGAAGGCCGAGTTCTATCTGCGCCAGGTCTCGAGCGCGCTGTCGCCTTCGAACTTTCCCATGACCAACCCCGAGGTGCTGCGCGAGACGCTGGCGACGAACGCACAGAACCTGGTGCAGGGCATGTCCCTGCTGGCCGAGGACATGAGCCATTCCGGCGACCTGCTGCGCATCAGCCAGACCGACGCCGCCGCCTTCGAGGTCGGACGCAACCTCGCCATCACGCCCGGCAAGGTCGTCTACCAGAACGACCTGTTGCAGCTCATCCAGTACGCGCCGACGACCGACAAGGTGCGCGAGCGGCCGCTGCTCATCGTGCCGCCGTGGATCAACAAGTTCTACATTCTCGACCTGACGCCGGCGAAGAGCCTCATCAAGTTCCTGGTCGACCAGGGCTTCACGGTCTTCATGATCTCCTGGGTCAACCCCGACGAGCACCTCTCGCACAAGTCCTTCGAGGACTACATGCAGGAGGGGATCCTAACCGCTGCCGACGCGGTGCGGCGCGAGACCGGCATCGAGCAGTGCAACGTGGTCGGCTACTGCGTCGGCGGCACGCTGCTCGCCACCACGCTCGCCTATCTGGCCGCACGCGGCGAGGAGCCGTTTGCCTCGGCGAGCTTCCTTGCCACGCAGATCGACTTCACGCACGCCGGCGATCTTTTGCTGTTCACCGATGCCGATCAGCTCGAAGCCCTCAACGAGCTGATGGCGGAGCGGGGCTATCTCGACGGCTCGCGCATGGCCAACGTGTTCAACATGCTGCGCCCGCGCGACCTCATCT
>CAYUBZ010000402.1:0-2156 GCA_964443205.1 uncultured Hyphomicrobium sp.
CTTCTCCTTGAACTTGCCCTTGCCGCGGCCGCCGGCGTGGATCTGCGCCTTGACGATCCAAACGGGTCCAGCCAACTCCTGCGCCGCCTCTCCCGCTTCGCGCGCCGAGAACGCCGCCTTGCCGTTGGGCGCCGGCACCCCGTATTGCTTGAACAGCTCTTTGGCCTGGTACTCGTGGATGTTCATGCGGGTCCTCGCAAGGAACGGGGTTGGCTCGCGTGGCTAGGCGCCGAGCTGGGGCGCGATCTTGGTGCAGGCGTCGACCAGGCCCTTCACCGACTCGACCGACCTGATGAACATGCCGCGCTCGGAAGCGTTGAGATCGATCTCGACGATGCGTTCCGCCCCGCCCGCACCGATGATCACCGGTACGCCGACGTAGAGACCTTTGACGCCGTACTCGCCGTTCAGATAGGCCGCGCACGGCAAGATGCGCTTCTTGTCCTTCAAGTAGCTGTCCATCATCTCAAGCGCCGAGGACGCCGGCGCATAGTACGCCGAGCCCGTCTTCAGAAGCGCGACGATCTCGCCGCCGCCCTTGCGCGTGCGATCGAGGATCTCGTCGAGCCGCTCCTGGCGCATCCAGCCCATGCGCACGACGTCGGGCAGCGGGATGCCGGCAATGGTCGAATAGCGCACCAGCGGCACCATGTCGTCGCCGTGGCCGCCCAGCACGAAGGCCGACACGTCCTCCACGGAGATGCCGAGCTCTGAAGCAAGGAAGTGGCGGAAGCGGGAGGTGTCGAGCACGCCGGCCATTCCGACCACCATGTTGCGCGGGAGGCCGGAAGCCTTTTGCAAGGCCCACACCATGGCATCGAGGGGATTGGTGATGACGATCACGAAGGACGCCGGCGCGTATTTCTTGATGCCGGCCCCCACCTGCTCCATCACCTTGATATTGATGCCGATGAGGTCGTCGCGGCTCATGCCGGGCTTGCGCGGCACACCGGCGGTGACGATGCACACGTCGGCGCCTTCGATGTCGGCATAGGCGTTGGTGCCCCTCATGTGGCAGTCGAAGCCCTCGACCGAGCCGGACTGGGAGATATCGAGCGCCTTGCCCTGGGGCAGGCCATCGGCGATGTCGAAGATGACGACGTCGCCCAGCTCCTTGAGGCCGATGAGATGCGCTAGCGTCCCGCCGATCATACCCCCGCCGATCAAGGCGATCTTCGTGCGCGCCATGCCCTGCTTGCTCCCTGCTTTCGGAAATTAATCATGCGGCGAAGTCACACAGACCAAGAATGCCTGTGAGTGTGGCCTCGCCACAACTCCGTCACGGGTACGTTTAGACTACCGTTCTCACTAGGAAAAGCCCAACTTCGGGTCGGGGAAACCGACGGGCCTCGCCGCACGTGGAGGATTTAGGGGGAATGGAGTGAGAGGGGTCTCACTGGCCGTAGTGCTGCTCTTTGGGTCCGGCTTCGCCTTGGCGGGCGAACCGGAGACATTTCTCGGCTTCCGTCTGCTCGATCTGGAAAATCAGAGCGTGAAGTGGCAGAGCCCGCGTATGGGGGAGAGCGCCACCGTCAGTTATGCGTTTGCAACCCAAGCGACCGCCACGCCCGGCGCGCGCAATTGCGCTTCCATGCTCCCCCCCGACAAGGCCTATGCGCCCTCGCACATTAGCCGCGGCCAATTCGCCCGCGAGGTCGCGGCGGCCTTTCGCATGTGGGAGCAGGTTGCCAACATCACCTTCCGCGAGATCGGCAACGCGGACGCCGCCGACATCCTGATCGGCGCGCAGGGCAAGCCCGTCGGACGCGCGTTCACCAATGTGGAGCTGAAGCCAGCCGGCGCCGACGGCCGCAAGGTGATCGCGCGCTCGCTCATCTGCCTCAACCCGCGCCAGCGCTGGAAGATCGGCTTTGACGGCGATCTCGACGTCTACGACCTGCGCTATACGATCGCCCACGAGATCGGCCACGCCATCGGGCTCGATCATCCCAGCGCCGCGGGCCAGCTCATGTCCTACCGCTACGACGAGCGCCAGCGCGGCCTGCAGGCGGGCGATATCAAGGGCGCGGCACTGCTTTATGGATCAAAGCCGGGCGCGCCGCGCTTCGCCGGCTCCGGCATAACGACCGGCGCGACCGGCGCTCCCGCCGTTAAGGGCGCGACAGGCTGGCCCTTCGGCATCGGCGAGAGCGGCG
>CAYUBZ010000403.1:0-2150 GCA_964443205.1 uncultured Hyphomicrobium sp.
ATCTATCCGATCGGCTTGCGGAGGACGCCGCGGCGGTGGTCGTGGCGGTACGCCAAGAAGGACCGCAAGGGGTGGAGTCCGGGGGGTCCGCAGATCGTGCCCGCGCGGCCGCTGCGGCCCATGCTCATCGAGGGGCCGATCGAAATTCGCGAAAGCGACGTGAAGCGGCCCGATCCGCCGGCGCGCTCGACCGTGGTCTAGGAGCCGGGGCGGGTTCCAAGCGTGTCCGTTGCCAGACGGGGGGCAGGGGATGGTGACGAAGGGGACAGAAGGATTATGCAGGCGCGGCTCTCCAGGCCGGGTACCGAGCTCAAGGCGCACTACGATGTCGTCGTGGTGGGCTCGGGTTATGGCGGGGGCGTCGCCGCCTCGCGGCTGTCTCGGTGCGGACGGCGCGTTGCCGTGCTCGAGCGCGGGCGAGAGTTCCAGTCCGGCGACTTTCCCGATCGCGCCACCGCGGCGGCGAAGGATGTGCAAATCAGCGGCGCGAATATGCGCATGGGTTCCTCCAATGCGCTGTTCGACGTACGGGTCGGCGACGACATCCACGTCTTGATGGGCTGCGGGCTGGGCGGCACATCGCTGATCAATGCCAACGTCTGTCTGCCGCCCGATCCGCGCGTGTTCGACGATTCTGCGTGGCCCGTCGAGGTGCGCCGCGACCGGCTCCTGGCCGAGGGCTTCCTGCGGGCGCGCCACATGCTGCGGCCGGAGCCGTGTGCCCAAACCCAAGCCTTCGACAAGGTCAGAGCGCTTCGCTTGGCGGCATCGGTCTTCGGGCGCCGAGTTGAGCCGGTGCCTTTGCACGTCGCTCATACGGGCGGCCCCAATGCCGCCGGCGTTCACCAGGAAGCCTGCACGCAATGCGGCGACTGCTGCTCAGGCTGCAACATCGGCGCCAAGACGACGGTGGCGTCGACCTACCTTGCGGACGCGGACGCGTTTGGCGCGGAGATCTTCACCGGGATGTGCGTGCGATCGCTGGCCAAAGAGGCGGACGGCACGTGGCGCGTGTGGCTGCGTCCCGGCGATTGGGAGGCGCACGGGCAGCACAAGGTCTCGCTGACGGCCGACATCGTCGTGCTGGCGGCCGGCACGCTCGGCTCGACCGAGATCCTCCTGCGCTCGCAGCGCGACGGTGGCCTGGCGCTCTCCGATTGGCTCGGCGGCCGCTTCACCAGCAACGGCGATGCGATCGCGCTCGCCTACAACAACGACGTCCCGGTCAACGGCGTGGGCGTGGGCAATCCGCCCAAGGCGGCCGTAGCCCCGGTCGGTCAGGCCGTCAACGGTCTACTGGACCTGCGCGACGATCCCGAGGTGCGCGACGGCTTGGCCATCGTCGAATGTGCGCTGCCGAGCGCCTTCGCGCCGCTGTTGCCGGCCCTGCTGGCGCCCGCAGGGGCTCTTCTCGGCGAGCACGGGGAGCGCTCGATCTCCGATCAGCTCGACGAGGTGGGCCGCGCCACCGAGAGCTTGCTCGAAGGCGCCTACCGCGGGGCCGTGCACAACACGCAGACATTTCTTGCCGTCGGCCACGACGCCGGCAACGGCCTGATGCAGCTTCGCGACGATCGGATCGCTATTCAATGGACGAACGGTCCGCGCCAGCGGGTGTTCCAGCGCATCGAGGACACCTTGAGGACGGCCGCGCAGGCGACCGGGGGCACCTACCTGCGCAACCCGGTATCGGAACGCATGCTGGGCGGAAATCTGATGACCGTGCACCCGCTGGGCGGGTGCTCCATGGGGGCCGACCGGACCTCAGGCGTCGTCAATCACAAGGGGCAGGTGTTCGACGCCAGCGATGGCGCCGACGCGGCCGCCGTCTACGCGGGTCTCTACGTCTGCGACGGTGCCGTCATTCCGTGCCCGCTGGGAATCCATCCATTGCTGACCATTACCGCGCTGGCTGAGCGGTCGATGATCCTGCTGGCCCGCGACTACGACTGGGACATGGCGGAGCAGGCAGCGCCGCTGCGCCCCCGCACCGTGCCGTCCGCGCAGGTGGTTCCGACAGCCCGCAAACGACCGTTCTTTCGGTTTGGCGGCCGGTGGCTGGAGGAAGCAGGACGAACCGAGGGAGACTGAGCCATGCGGCGATTGTCCAAGTCCATCGCCGATTTGAAGCTGCGCTATGACGTCGTGGT
>CAYUBZ010000404.1:0-2142 GCA_964443205.1 uncultured Hyphomicrobium sp.
CAACGTCGGCAAATACGAAAAGCAGGTCTACACGTTGCCCAAGCACCTCGACGAGAAGGTCGCGCGTTTGCATTTGAAGAAGATCGGCGTGCACCTGACCGAGCTCAGCCCCGAGCAGGCGGCCTACATCGGAGTCGCACAAGAAGGGCCCTACAAGGCCGATCACTACCGGTATTGAGCACCGACGTGCGGCTTGCGGGCAGCACGTTCCCGCAATCTCGCCCGATCCCCTCGCCAAGGACCTGCGCCGTCTGGCCACGACGGGGCAGGCTCCGCATAATCGCGCATGATTCGTCTCTCACGGAGGCGGTCGTCGCCGGGCCTTTGCCTTTAGCTCGTAGCGTCTGAAGGCCTCGGGTTCCCTAAAGTCCTGCAACGGATCCCGATGCAATCTGCCGGACACAACGGTCGATTTGGCACTATGCGCCGCGAGCTTGTCGCGCTGCTGACGGCAAGCCTTGCCTGCATTGTCATCCTCATCGCCGGGATCGCCTCGGGCGGCGATCTGCTGGGCGGGTTAGCTGCCGAGCGGCTGCCCTGGTATGCCGTGGCCGGCGCCATGGTGCTGTTGGGGATGGTCCTCATCTGGCTGTCGGTCGGCAAGGCGCGCCAGGAGGCCCGCCGCGCCCGCGCCGAAAGCGCCGACTTGAAGCGCAGCCTCGCCGCCGCCGATTCCATCATCCGTTCCGAGCCGCAGATTCTCGTGTTCTGGGAGCAGGGCCAGCCTTTGCGCGTCGTGGCCCACACCTTAAAGGGCGTCCCCGGCCTGCCCAACACGCCTGACCGCTTCCTGCGCTTCGGACAGTGGCTCGAGCCGGGCTCGGCGGCGACCCTCAAGACGGCGCTCGACGCGCTCTTCACCTCCGGGCACGGCTTCAACATTATCGTGCGGACGCTCTCCGGGGGCCACGTCGAGGCGGAAGGGCGCACGGCGGGCGGGCGCGCCGTATTGCGCCTGCGCGACGTTGCCGGGCACCGCGACGAGGTCGCCCGCATCCTCGCCCAGCACCAGCGCCTCGCCCGCGAGGTGCGCGCCAGCCGCACCCTGCTCGACACGCTGCCCATTCCAGTCTGGCTGCGCGGCAAGGACGGGCGCATCACCTGGGTGAACACGGCCTACGTGAAGGCCGTCGAGGCGCAAAGCCGCGCAGAAGTGCAGGAGCGGCAGATCGAGCTGCTCGAGCAGCGCCAGCGCAAGACGGCGGCGCGCGCGCTGTCGCGTGGCGACAGCTACCGCGGGCGCATCTCGCTCATCGTCGGCGGCGAGCGCAAACCGCACGAGGTGACCGTCATCCCCTTCGAGGATGCGACCGCCGCGGCCGCCATCGACGTGACGGGGCTCGAGCGGACGCAAGGCGAGCTCGACCGCCAGATCGCCGCCTACGACCGCACGCTGGACCGCGTGGCGACGGCCGTGGCCATCTTCAATCATCAGCAGCAGCTGGTGTTCTTCAACGAGGCGTACGCCAAGCTTTGGAAGCTCGATTCCGACTGGCTCAGGTCGCGCCCCGCCGACGGCGCCGTGCTCGACAGGCTGCGCGAGCTGGGACGGCTGCCGGAGGTCGTCAACTATCCCGAGTGGAAGGCCAAGGTGCTGTCCTGCTACGGCGACACCGCCGCGCACGAGGATTGGTGGCACATTCCCGACGGGCGGATGCTGCACGTCACGGCCGAGAAGCGCTCCGACGGCGGCGTGACCTACCTGTTCGTCGACGAGACGGACCGCCTGGCGCTGGAAAGCGAGTACAACGCCTTGATCGACGTGCAGCGCGAGACGCTGGACAGTCTCAAGGAGGGCGTCGCCGTGTTCGGCACGGACGGGCGGCTGAAATTGTTCAATTCGGCCTTTGCGGAAATCTGGAAGCTGTCGCGGCGCGAGCTGGCGGAAGCCCCGCACATCGACGAGTTCATCGCTCTGACGCGCGCCCACTACGAGGACCCGCAGACCTGGGCCCGCATCGGCGGCGCGGTGACGTCGATCTCCGAGGAGCGCGAGGCCTTCGAGGGGCAGATGGTGCGGCCCGACAATAAGATCATCGACTTCGCGACCATGCCGCTGCCCGACGGCGCCACGCTGTTCACCTTCGCCGACGTGACCGACGCCAAGCGCTACGAGCGGGCGCTGGAGGAGCGCAACGAGGC
>CAYUBZ010000405.1:0-2141 GCA_964443205.1 uncultured Hyphomicrobium sp.
TCTCCTTGATGCGCCGCAAGAGTCCCAGGGCCCGCTTCTTATCGTCGATAATCGCCGACTCGGTGATCTCGAGCTCGAGGCGCCCCGGCGCCAAGCCGGTCTCCATGAGTATGTCGTGAACCCGCTCGGGCAGATCATCGTGCGCGAGTTGGCACGGCGAGATATTGACGGCAATTCTCAAGGTGCGAGGCCAGCGGGCCGCCTCTGCGCACGCCGTGCGCAATACCCATTCTCCAATGGGGATGATCGCGCCGCACTCTTCGGCGAGGGGAATGAACTTTGCTGGGGAGATCGTCCCGAGCTCAGGGTGGTGCCAGCGCAGCAGCGCCTCGTAGCCCACGGTCTTGGACGCACGCAGGGACTTTTGCACCTGGTAGGCGACGCTCAACTCGTTTCGGCCGATTGCCCCCCACAGATCGCTGATGAGGCGGCTGCGGCTGCGCGCGGCCTCGTCCATGGCCTCCTCGTAGAAGCACGTGGCGGGATCGCCCTTCGCCTTTGCGCGCTGCATGGCGATGGCCGCCTTGGTCATGAGCTCATCCTTGATTGCCGCATCGTCGGGATAGACGGCAACGCCGATATGTGCCGCAGTGTGGATGTCCAAGCCATCGATTATCGGCGTGGTCGAGATCGAGCCCTCGAGGGCAGCGACAAAGTCCAGCAGCGCCGCCTGCTCGTCGAACTGCTTCACCGCAGCGAACTCGTCGCCGCCGATCCGAGCGACGAATTCGCCGTCCCTCACTATCTCCCTCATATGGCGTGACAGAGCTTTCAGCACCTCGTCGCCGGCGGCGTGGCCGTGCACGTCGTTTATCTCGCTGAGCCTGTCGATATCGATGGAGACGGCGGCGACCTTGCATCCGATCCTTGATGAGTCTTCGATGGCGCGATCCAGGTGATCATTGAGGCAGGCGCGGTTCGGAAGGCCCGTCAGGAGATCGTGGCGCGACATGTGCGCGATCTTTTGCTCGGAGCGCTCCTTTTGCAGGAGGCCGGTTCGGAAGATCTCGAGCGAGCGGGCAAGCGTTCCAAGATCATCCTGGCGCTGCGTATGCCCGACCGCGAGATCGAGCTTGCCCGCCGCAAGGCGCCGGGTCGCGGCGGTCAGATTGCGGAGCGGACGCAGCGTCGTGACCATCAGCAGCGTCGCGGTGACACTGAGTATGATCAGCGTTATGCCTATACCCGTGACGGCCTGATGCAGTGTGTTGGTACGCCAAAATGCCGTTGCTGGGCCGAGATCCACGGCGACGCTGTAAGTGCCGACGACGTCACCTCTTTGCGCGCCCTCCGCGCGCATGTGGCACGTGACGCACGTTTGGTGGCGCGCATGGCCGCGCCCGAGAACGGCGGGGCGCGTTATGCGTAGGCGTCCGTCGGAAATTTCCTTCTGCGGTTGTGCCGAGGCAAGAGCGGCCCGGTCGACGCGATCCCGGGCGGGCTCGGTGTCGCCGCCGCTCGCCAGCTGATGGGCCAAGAGCTTTGGGCTCATGGCGAGCCAGAGCTCTATGCCTTCGCTCGAATTGGAGAACTGCCGCATCGTGCCGTCGAGCGTCGTTACGGCCGGATCGCCGCCGTCCATGCGCGTGCGGTTGAGCATCGCTTGCGTGTGGACGGCCTCCAGCATGTCGAGAGCGGCGACGGCGCGCTGCTCCGACATCGTCTCGATCTCATGCCATTCTGCGATGCTGTCCTGGATCGTGGCTGACGCCTGCATGACGACCAACGCCGCACCGACGACGAGCAACGTCGCGCGTGTGACTGACAGGCCCTGGAACACCCTTGGCATGAAGTTGTCCTGGTCTTTTGCCGCCTTGTGGGTCGTGTTGAGCTAATTTTTTGGTAATTTGTCAGCATAAAGAGCACCTCTTGGCCTAAAGAATGAGACGGGCTGGCCAGATGCTCTGGGTTGTGGGCGCCGATTTGCCGGCCTTCCGACGGGTCCGCTTGCGCCTGCTAAGGCGGCAGAGCGTCGCGCCCGCCGCGCGACCGCAACGCCCGTAACCCGGGAGGGGAACGTCAATCGAGATCGAAGGCCGCCTTGTAGTCCTGGGCGAGCGCGGGATCCTGCTGATCCTTGCTGAGGATGCAGTCGCCGATGACGAGCGTCTCCATCTCGGTGCCCATGAAGCAGCGGAAGG
>CAYUBZ010000406.1:0-2136 GCA_964443205.1 uncultured Hyphomicrobium sp.
GTGTGCACGAAGCCGGTGCCGGTGTCGTCGGTGACGTGCTCGCCCTCGAGCAGCGGCACGTCGAAGCCATAGCCGAGCGATGCGAGCGGATGCGCACAAGTGGCGTCGGCGAGCTGATCAGCGGAAACCGCCGCAACTCTCTCGAACGCCTCAACCTTCGCGGACTTCATGACCTCGGCGGCCAGCTTGTCGGACAGGATCAGCCGATCGCCGACCTTGGCCCAATTGCCTTCGGGCGCCGCCGTGACTTCATAGAGGCCATAATCGATGCGCGATGAGAACGAAATCGCACGGTTGCCGGGGATGGTCCACGGCGTCGTCGTCCAGATAACCACGCTTGCTTCGGCAAGCGCCTCGTGGCCCTGCACGACCGGAAATTTCACCCAGATCTGGTCCGACTGATAGTCGTGGTACTCGACCTCCGCTTCCGCCAGCGCCGTCTTCTCCACGACCGACCACATGACGGGCTTCGACCCGCGGTAAAGCGTGCCGTTCATGGCAAACTTCATGAGCTCTTTGGCGATTGCCGACTCGGCCGCATGCGTCATCGTCTCGTACGGGTGCGCCCAGTCGCCGACGATGCCGAGGCGCTGGAACTCTTGGCGCTGCACGTCGATCCAGTGCTCGGCGAACTCGCGGCACTCGGCGCGGAACTCGTTGATCGGCACGGCGTCCTTGTTGCGGCCCTTGGCGCGGTAGTTCTCCTCGATCTTCCATTCGATCGGCAGGCCGTGGCAGTCCCAGCCCGGCACGTAGTTGGAATCTTGGCCCAGCATCGTCTGCGATTTGACGACGAGGTCTTTCAGGATCTTGTTGAGCGCGTGCCCCATGTGGATGTGGCCGTTGGCGTAGGGCGGGCCGTCGTGCAGCAGGAACTTGGGCCGGCCGCGGGCGGCCTCGCGCAGGCGGTCGTAGAGGCCGATCTCGCCCCAGCGCTTGAGCAAGCGCGGCTCGAGATCGGGGAGCCCCGCCTTCATGGGGAAGTCGGTCTTGGGCAGAAACAGCGTCTTGCTCCAGTCGCGCGCGTCGCCCGGGGGATTGGCCGCGGGCGTTGCCGCCGGCGCAGCTGCAGCCGGCGCCGGCTTCACCGCCGCTGTGCCCTTCTTGCGCGCCTTGGTGCTCGTTGCGGCGCCGCTACCCTTGCCGCCGTTGTTCTTGGCCATGGTCCATCTCGCCGCTCTTCCCGCGGGGGTTCTAGCAACATGCTCACCGCTAATCCAGGCACCCTGCGCGCACGGGTGTCAGGTGCCCGGCATTGCTGGGGCCTGGCTGAGAATCTCGGCGGCGCGGACGCAATCCGTCTTCATCTGTGCAATGAGCGCCTCGCTCGAGGCAAACTTGCGGTCGGCGCGCACGAAGTCGATGAACTCCACCGCGATCTCGCGGCCGTAGAGGTCGCCGTCGAAGGCGAACAGAAATACCTCCAAAACCGGCATGCCGTCGTCGTAGGTGGGCCGCGTGCCCAAATACGCAGCCCCCTCGTAGCGCTCCCCATCCATATAGGTGCGCACGGCGTAGATGCCGTGGCCCAGCCCGGTGCCGCGCGGCAGCGGCACGTTGGCTGTGGGAAACCCCAGACCCAACCCGCGTTTGGCGCCGCCGACAACGGTGCCGCCGGCGCGCCACCAGCGTCCCAGCATGCGCGCCGCCCCCTTCACGTCGCCTTGCGCCAGCCGCAAGCGTATGACGCTGGAGGAGAACACCTCGCCGTCCTCGGCGACGGGCGCAATGACCGTGAGCCCGAAGCCGAACGTCTCGGCGGCGGCCTGCAGCGTCTCGGGCGTGCCGCTGCGGTTCTTTCCAAAAAAGAAGTCATGGCCGATGACGACGTGGCGCGCGCCCAAGCCCTCGACCAGAACTTGGCCGATGAACGCATCCGCCGAGAGACCCGCAAGCTTAGCGTCGAAGCTGAGCACGATCGCCAGGTCGAGGCCAAGTCCTTCGAAGATCTCAAGCTTCTGAGGAAGCGGCGTCAGGTGGAAGTGCGGCTCCTCGGGGTGGAAGAACTCGCGCGGGTGCGGCTCGAAGATGAGCGCGCCGGCGGGGGCAGCGATCGCGCGGGCCTTGGCGACGGCCGCTTTGATGAGCGCCTGATGGCCGCGGTGCACGCCGTCGAAGTTGCCGATGGCGAGCACG
>CAYUBZ010000407.1:0-2132 GCA_964443205.1 uncultured Hyphomicrobium sp.
CGCACGCGCTTGGGATCGCTCAAGTAGGGAAACCGGAAGAACGGCGCCACGCCGTTCGGCAGCAGATCATTCTCGGTGGTGATTGTGCTCTCGATCTGCGTCTTGGCACGTTTCAGCGACAGCGCACCGAGATTGGGATGCGACCAGGTGTGCGTGCCGATCGTGTGCCCTTCCGCTTGAACCTCGCGCGCCACGTCGGGGTATTGCTTCACCATCTCACCGACATTGAAGAACGTCGCCTTGGTGCACTGCGCCTTGAGGGCGGCAAGGATCTCCTTCGTATAGGTCGGGTGCGGCCCGTCGTCGAAGGTGAGAACGACCTCTCCCTTCTCAAGCAGATGCTGCGGCGGATACTGATCCCCGTAGAGGCCGCCGCCCTGCGTATCGACTTCGGCCACGCGGGAGACGCCGAGCGCATCGGCGCAGTCGCCAGCGCTGTCCTCGGCGCGCGGCGCTGTGGGCGCCAGCAGCGCCAGCGCGGCAAGTATGAGCAGCCTCTTCATGGTCGAGCACCCCACGTCCCTCGCGGTCGAAGCTGACCGCCTACGCCGACACCTTTGCTCTTTTATCTTAAACCTCGATGAAGCCCTGCCGCGCAACTTTAGTCGCAGCCCAGCCGCTGCGCCAGCGCGGCTCAAGCCAGCAGCGGCGCCAGCGTGCCGTCCGCAACCATCTTGTCCTTCACTTTTTGCGGAATGGGATAGAGGACGCCTTCGCCCTCGAGCACGTGCTTGCCTTGCTTGTCCTCGACCCAGCAAGAGAAGACGACGTTCTTCTCGCCCTTTTCCTTCACTTGCGCGACCGCGGTGTAGGGCTCGTTCAATTGCACCGGAGCCAGGAACTTCAGGGTCTGCCCGCCCCAGATCGCGCCCAGACCCGGCATGTCCATGCCGAAGATGCCGGAGAACTTGGCGACCGAAATCATCCCGTGGGCGATGCGGGTCTTGAAGACCGTGCCCTTCGCATAGTCCTCGTTGAAGTGCGCGGGATTGAAGTCGCCGGAGATCTCTCCGAACTTCTGCACGTCGCTGTCGCTGACGGAGTATTCCAGGCGGAACGTGTCGCCGACGTTGAGGTCATTGAGGCTCATGCAGGCGCGCGGGCGCGGATTGGTCATCGGCAGGGGTCCTTCTCACAGTTTTTCGGTGCCTACTCTTTCATGGAAGCGCGGGCGCGAGCAACCGACGTGCTGGCGAAAGGCATCGTCGACCTCGATGCTCTAGGCCATGACGGCTTCAATCAGGCGCGGCCCCTCATTCGCCAGAGCCTCTTCCAAGGCTCGCGCGAGCGCCTCGGCCGTGTCGACGGCAACGGAGGGGACGCCAAAGCCTTCGCCGATCTGCACCCAGTCCAGATAAGGGTTGTCCAAACTCGCCATTGACTGGGCGACCGGCCCCGGCTGGCTCACGCCCGCCCGCGCCAGCTCCACCTTCAGGATGTTGTAGCTGCGGTTGGAGCCGATGATTGTCACCACGTCCAAGTGCTCGCGCGCCTGGGTCCAGAACGCCTGCACCGAATAGGCCGCGCATCCGTCGGACTGGAAGTTGATCACCTTGCGGTCGGGGCAGGCGATTGCCGCGCCGGTCGCCGCCGATGGGCCTTCGCCGATGGCGCCTCCCGTCAGCATAAGGTGGGTAAATCGCGGCGCGTGGTTCGACGCTTCGAAGTAGGGCTCGCCGACAGTCAGCGCCTCGTCCATGACGATACAGTTCGACGGCTGCAGCCGGGCGATGACCGCGCTGACGGTGTGCGCGTCAAGGCTGCCCGCTGGCATGTCCGGCAGCGTGCCGCGCGCTGGCTCGACGCCGTCCGGCGCATTGAGTTCGGCCGCCAACGCCGCGAGCGCGCCCAAAGCATCCTCCCGAGGCCCGGCCAGCGTGATGGTCTGGTCTTCGCCGGTCAGATAGCTGGGCAGGCCCGCATAGCCGAAAAAGGCGACAGGGCGCCGCGTGCCGGCAACGACGACGTGCTCATAACGCCGGGTCAGCTCCAGCGCAGAATCGGGAAAGTAGGGCAGCTGCGTCGCCATGGGGAGACCGCCGCCCCGCTCCATACGGGCGAAGAAGGTGTCGCACAGCAGATCCGCGCCCGTGGCGGCAGCGATCCTGCCGGCGAGCCTCAGGCCGGCCTCC
>CAYUBZ010000408.1:0-2129 GCA_964443205.1 uncultured Hyphomicrobium sp.
CTTGTAGCGCAGCATGTTGGCGATCTGCTTGTCGTAGGCCGGCTCATTGGTCATCACCTGGTATTGCCGGCCCATGTGCACGACCGGCTCGCCCTTGATGAACTCGATGATGGCCGATTTTCCGCTCGCGTCCGCGATGGCGACGTGCAGCGGCAGACCGTCGGGATACTCCTCGCCGAAGGCCGTGTTGACGATCTGCACCTGATCGAGGTTGGCGATGACCTCAGGCACCGTCGCATAGTTGTCGAGATAGAACTGCGGCCACTGGTAGAAGGCGATGCCTACACGCTTCACATCGCGCTTCTCGTATTCCGAGCCGTCGAGGAACAGCATGTTGACGATGAGGCCCTTCTCGTTGATGCCCTCCTCGGTGCATTGATCGAGCGCGGTGATGATCACGCTTCCGTAGCGTGATTTCCACTGGGCGGGATTGTCGGGCACGCGGCCGGTGCGCTCCATGCCGGGCGGCAGCGACCACAAGGCCTCGTCGAAGTGGTGGCTCCAGTCCATCGTGCGCCCGACGAGCTTCACGGGATTGTTGTTCCAGAAAACTCGGCTGCAGGCGTGCGCCGCACCGGGGAGCGCGGCGACGGTGCCGGCACCGGCCAGCGCGGCGAGGGCTTGGCGGCGGGAGAGGGGGGGTGTCATGGGAGGGGTCCAGCTTGCGTTGCGACGCAGGCAGATTGTCTGACGGCGATTGGCGCCGGCTTACCGGAACACGTAAAAAGCCGCCGATCGTTCTTCGGCGCCGGATTCGATGCGAATCGGGGGTTGGGCTAACCTGTGGCCTGCACAGGAGGGGACATGCCCATTCGCCAGCTGTCGCCGGAGACGGTCAACCGCATCGCCGCGGGCGAGGTGGTCGAACGCCCTGCGAGCGTGGTCAAGGAGCTCGTAGAGAACGCGCTCGACGCGGGCGCCACGGAGATCGACATCGTCACCGCCTCTGGCGGGCTTTCGCTCATCCGCGTGACGGACGACGGCGCCGGCATGGGGCCCGACGACCTTGCGCTGTCGGTCGAGCGCCACGCCACCTCCAAGCTCTCGGAAGAAGACCTCTTCGCGATCAACACGCTGGGCTTTCGCGGCGAGGCGCTGCCCTCCATCGGCTCAATCGCCAAGCTCACGATCCTGTCGCGCGCGGCAGACCAGCCCGACGCTTTTTCCGTTACGGTCGACCGCGGGGCGAAAGAGACGATCAAGCCAGCGGCGGGAAACCAAGGCACCTGCGTAGAGGTGCGCGATCTCTTCTCGGGCGTGCCGGCGCGGCTCAAATTCCTAAAATCCGAGCGCGCCGAGAACCAGGCCGTCGCGGAAGTCGTCAAGCGGCTCGCCATGGCCCACCCGCAGGTGGGCTTCACGCTCACCACCGGCGAGCGCAAAGGCCTTCGCCTGCCGCGCGAGACCGATGGCGACCTGTTGCAGCGGCTGGGGCGCATCATGGGCCGCGAATTCTTGGACGACGCGCTGGCCGTCTCGGGCGCGCGCGAGGACGTCACGGTTGCGGGATTTGCCGGCCTGCCGACGCTGCACCGGCCCGATAGCACGCAGCAGTTCCTGTTCGTCAACGGGCGCCCCGTCAGAGACAAGCTGCTGATCGGCGCGGTGCGCGCGGCCTACGGCGACCTGATCCCGCGCGGGCGCCATCCGCTGCTCGCCCTCTTCGTCACGCTGCCGCCCCAGGAGGTGGACGTCAACGTGCACCCCGCCAAGGCCGAGGTGCGGTTCCGCGAGTCGGGAAAGGTGCGCTCTTTGATCGTCAACGCGCTTGCCGCGGCGCTGTTTGCCGCGGGCCACCGCGCCTCGGCCGGTGGCGGCGCGGCGACGCTGCAGGAACTAAAGCCCAACATCGTGCCCTTCGAGCGTGCGCGTGGGCCGGCCTACACGGGGTCGCGAAGCTCGGTTGCGTTCGGCCTCGCCGAGGCGATGCAGGCGCCGTTCGAAGCCTTCGGGGACCCGAGTGCCGATGCGCGCGCGCATGCCGAAACGATCCCCGAGGCGCTGCTCGACCGCCCGCTGGGGGCGGCGCGCGCGCAGGTGCACGAGACCTATATCCTGGCGCAGACGCGCGATGCGATCGTCATCGTCGATCAGCACGCCGCGCACGAGCGCCTCGTCTACGAGCGCAT
>CAYUBZ010000409.1:0-2111 GCA_964443205.1 uncultured Hyphomicrobium sp.
GAGCGCCGCGTCGCTTTCCGCCGCGCCATGAAGCGCTCGGTGCAGTCGGCGCTGCGTCTGGGCGCGCTCGGCATCCGCATCAACGTGGCCGGACGCCTGGGCGGCGCCGAGATCGCGCGCACGGAGTGGTATCGCGAGGGCCGCGTGCCGCTGCACACGCTGCGGGCCGACATCGACTTCGGCTACGGCGTGGCGCGCACCGCCTACGGCGTGATCGGCATCAAGGTGTGGATCTTCAAGGGCGAGATCATGGAGCATGATCCGATGGCGGCCGAGAAGCGCAACACCGACCTGCAGGAAGCCGGCGGGGGCGGACGCCCGCGCCGTGACGGCGATCATCGCGGTGAGCGCCGGGATCGCTCCAGCCCGCCTGCGCCCGACAAGCCACCGGAGCAGGGCTGAGGCGCCCACAAGGAATTGAACGATGCTGCAACCCAAACGCACAAAGTACCGCAAGGCCTTCAAGGGCCGTATTCACGGCTCGGCCAAGGGCGGCACGAGCTTGAACTTCGGCTCGCACGGGCTGAAGGCGGTGGAGCCGGAGCGCGTCACCGCGCGCCAGATCGAGGCGGCGCGGCGCGCGATCACGCGCCACATGAAGCGCGCGGGCCGCGTGTGGATCCGCATCTTCCCCGATCTGCCGGTGACCAAGAAGCCGCAGGAAGTGCGCATGGGCTCGGGCAAGGGCTCTCCGGAACTGTGGTGTGCGCGCGTCAAGCCCGGGCGCATCATGTTCGAGTTGGATGGCGTTCCCGATCAGCTGGCGCGTGAGGCGCTGATTTTGGGCGCGGCCAAGCTGCCGATCAAGACGCGGATCGTGACGCGGATCGGCTGACGAGGACTTAGAGGACGGACGATGAAGGCGGAAGCAGTACGGGACATGTCGCTCGACCAGCTCGACGACGAGCTGGAGAAGCTCAAGAAGGAGCAGTTCAACCTGCGCTTCCAGGCGGCCTCCGGGCAGCTTGAGAACACCTCGCGCGTGCGTGCCGTGCGTCGCGACATCGCCCGTATCATGACCATTGCCCGCTCCAAGCGGGCCGGCGGCGCAGACCGCGCTTCGAAGGAGTAGTTGAGATGCCGAAGCGCGTGCTGCATGGGGTGGTCGTCTCCGACAAGAACGACAAGACCATCGTGGTGGAGGTGGAGCGCCGCTACACCCATCCGCTGTTCAAGAAGACGGTGCGACGGACCAAGAAGTACCACGCGCACGACGAGAAGAATGCTTTCAAGGTCGGCGACCGGGTCGAGATCATAGAGAGCGCGCCGGTGTCGAAGAACAAGCGCTGGGTGGTGGTAGCCGAAGGCGGCTGAGGCGGGCGCCTCGCCAAAGGATTGCTGGCCGCATCGGCGGCGCGATGACGAATGAAGGGCCGCTTGGCGGCAGTTGGAAAGGATTGGCGCGATGATCCAGATGGAGACCAATCTCGACGTCGCTGACAACTCGGGCGCGCGGCGCGTGCAGTGCATCAAGGTGCTTGGCGGCTCCAAGCGCAAGTACGCGACCGTGGGCGACACGATCGTCGTCTCCGTCAAGGAGGCGATACCGAAGGGTCGCGTGAAGAAGGGCCAGGTGATGAAGGCCGTCGTGGTGCGTACCGCCAAGGGCGTTCGCCGTCCCGACGGCTCGCTCATCCGCTTCGACCGCAACGCGGCCGTGCTGATCAATCCCCAGGGGGAGCCGGTCGGAACCCGCATCTTCGGGCCCGTCACGCGCGAGCTCAGGGCCAAGAACCACATGAAGATCGTCTCGCTCGCTCCGGAGGTGCTCTAGATGGCATCGCTCAAGATCAAGAAAGGCGACCACGTGATCGTGCTCAGCGGCCGCGACAAGGGCAAGCACGGCGAGGTCATCGAGATGCGCCCCAAGGAAGCCCGTGCGCTCGTCCGCGGCGTCAACGTCGTGCGCCGCCATCAGCGGCAGACGGCGGCGCAAGAGGGCGGCATCATTTCCAAAGAAGCGCCGATCCATATCTCTAATCTGGCGCACGAGGACCCGAAGGACGGCAAGCCGACGCGCATCGGCTTCAAGTTCCTCGAGGACGGCACGAAGGTACGCTTCGCCAAACGCTCGGGCGAAGTCATTCCGGAGAAGTAATGAGCCATGGCTG
>CAYUBZ010000410.1:0-2104 GCA_964443205.1 uncultured Hyphomicrobium sp.
GATGCTCTACAACACGCTGACGCGCCGGAAAGAGCCGTTCGAGCCGCTCGATCCGGCGAACGTACGCATGTACGTGTGCGGGCCGACGGTCTACGACTACGCCCACATCGGCAACGCGCGCCCCGTCATCGTGTTCGACGTGCTGTTCCGGCTCCTGCGCCACCTCTACGGGGCCGAGCACGTCACGTACGTGCGCAACATCACCGACGTCGACGACAAGATCAACGCGCGCGCGGCCGAGGAGTATCCCGACCTGCCGCTGAACGAGGCCATCGCCAAGGTCACGACCGCGACCGAGCAGCAGTTCCACGACGACGTTGCTGCACTGGGCGCGCTCCCGCCGACGGTGGAGCCGCGCGCGACCCAGCACATCAAGGAGATGAAGCGGATGATCAAGGCGCTGGTCGACAACGGCCACGCCTACGTCGCCGAGGATCACGTGCTGTTCGACGTGCCTTCCATGCCCGACTACGGCCGCCTCTCGAACCGGTCCTTAGAGGAGATGGAGGCTGGCGCGCGCGTCGAGGTCGCGCCCTATAAGCGCGACCCGATGGATTTCGTGCTGTGGAAGCCATCGAAGGAAGGCGAGCCGTCGTGGCCGTCTCCGTGCGGGATCAAGACGCGCGGGCGACCGGGGTGGCACATTGAGTGCTCGGCCATGGCGGAGAAACACTTGGGCGAGATGTTCGACATCCATGGTGGCGGCATCGACCTCGTGTTTCCGCACCATGAGAACGAAATCGCGCAGTCCCGGTGCGCGTACGAGACGCCCGTCATGGCCCGCTATTGGCTGCACAACGGCTTCCTGCAGGTCGAGGGCGAGAAGATGAGTAAGTCGCTAGGCAACTTCATCACGATCCATGACCTGTTGCAGGAGTGGTCGGGAGAGGTCGTGCGCTTCAATATGCTGCGCACCCATTACCGCCAGCCGATCGATTGGACGAGGAAGGGTCTGGAGGAATCGCGGGCGACGCTGGAGCGCTGGGGCGAGATCTATGCCAATTGCGGCGGCGGCGTCGGCGAGGGCTGGCTGCCGAGCGTTGACGTGGTCGATGCGCTGAAGGACGATCTCAACACGCCGCTCGCCATTGCCAAGCTGCACGAGCTTGCCAAGGAGGCGAAGGGTGGCGCTGCCGCCTTCGCCGAGCAATGGGCTGCGTCCGCCGAGCTTCTGGGTCTCAACGCAAACCGCTGGCATGGTCGCTCCATGAGCGCGGCTGTGCTGGAGGCTACCGACCCCGATCTGGCGCATCGCATCAGGAGGCTGGTCGAGGCGCGCAGCAAGGCCCGCAAGGCCAAGGACTTCAAGAAAGGCGACCGCATTCGCGACGAGTTGGCCGCCATGGGGATCGCTCTGAACGATTCCAAGGATCCCGAGACCGGTGACATCGTCACCACGTGGGAAGTGCTTTCCTCCGGGGCGAAAGAGGTCGCGCGATGAGCGGCGAGCGTCAGCCCGTTCACACCGGCGGGTGCCAATGCGGCGCGGTGCGCTACGCGCTTCTAGCCGAGCCGGCGGATCCGCACATCTGCCACTGCCGCATGTGCCAAAAGGCGTTCGGCTCGTTCTTCGCGCCGTTGACGGGCGTTGCCCAAACAGATTTTGCGCTGACGCGCGGGGCACTCGCGATCTTCCGCAGCTCCGACCTCGCCGAGCGCGGGTTCTGCGCCAACTGCGGCACGCCGCTGACCTTTCATTATGTCGACTCGCCGCGGATCGCCGTCGCGATCGGATCGCTCGACCATCCCGAGTTGGTCCCCCCGCGCATGCAGTACGGGACCGAAGCCCGTATGCCATGGTTTCCCGAGACCGGTCTGTCGAGCGCGACCACCGAGGACGACATGGCGCCTGAGCGTTACGCTGCGATCCGCAGCTCGAACCATCAGCATCCCGACCACGACACGGACGCGTGGCCGCCGAGAGAGGCAAGACGATGAAAGACTGGCGCTCCGATCTGCCGTTTCCGCGTCATTGGCTGTTCTACCTGGCTGTGAAGATCGCCATCGTCGTGTTCGCCGTTTGGGTTGCGGCGCGCAGCTTCGGGTACGTGTGAGTTCAAAATGAGCAAAGAGAGACTGTATCTGTTCGATACGACGCTGCGCG
>CAYUBZ010000411.1:0-2094 GCA_964443205.1 uncultured Hyphomicrobium sp.
CAAACCAGTTGTCGATCTGCGCGCCCTCAAAGCGCTCGCTGGGGATGGTCGCGCCTAGCAGATTGCGCGGGGTGTGGCAGGCGTTGCAGTGAGCGAGCGCCTCGACCAGGTAGGCGCCGCGGTTCCACGTCGCGCTCTTGGCCTTGTTGGGCTTGAAGGTGCCCTCATCGAAGAACAGCACGCGCCAGAAGAACATCATGTCGCGGATGTTGAACGGAAAGCCGAGCCCGTTCGCCTTCTGCGGCTTGTTGATGGGCTTCAGGCTGCGCAGGAAGGCCCAGAGCGCCTTGAGGTCGTCCCCCTCGATTTTGGTGAAGGCGGTGTAGGGCATGGCGGGATAGAGGTAAGCGCCGTCGGCGCGAATGCCGTCATGAACCGCGTTCTTGAAATCGTCGAACGTCCACTTGCCGATCCCCGTCTCGTCATCGGGGGTGATGTTGGGCGAGTAGATGGTCCCGAACGGCGTGTTGAGCCCCAATCCGCCGGCGAACTCCTCCTTGGGTGCGCTGGTGTGGCAGGGCATGCAGTCGCCGGCGAGCGCCACATAGCGCCCGCGTTCGACGAGGTCTGGGTCAGCGGATCCTGCGTCCTCTGCCAAGGCAGCCGAGAGGCCGCTAGCAGCCGCGACGATGGCCACGAGTCCAATGCGAAGGTATTGAAGAATCATCTCAAAGTCTCGCCGCCGTTTTTATTCGGACGCACCGAGACCCTGCCGTTCGCGCCTCGCACGGAAAGCGACAGCATCTGGCCCGCTGCACGCATTTGCGACGGAATTGTCGCGTCGCGCAATTAGCGAAGCATTAAGTCCACCGCTAATGTTGTCGGCGCGCCGATAGCGGGTTGCCCGCCGGAAATGATTTGATAGCGTTCGCCCGGCTGAGGCCATCTGCAACTGAATAAACTCACAGGAGCGAATGCGCACGATGCGGTCGGGCTCCCAGTTCGTCGCTGCCGCCGTCGGCGTGGCTCTTCTCATCGGTGCCGGTGCCGCGCATGCCGGCTTCGGGCAGCCCTCGCCCTGGCAGATGGGGCTGCAGCAGGCCGACACCACCGAGATGAATGCGCTCATCGCGTTCAACGACGGTCTCATGAACCTCATCATTGCAATTGCCGGGGGCGTGTTCGCGCTGCTCGTCATCGTCATGGTGCGCTTCAACAATCGCGTGCATCCGGTCCCGTCCAAGCGCATGGGCAACCTGCCGCTGGAGGTGACGTGGACGCTCATTCCGTTCTTGATCGTGCTGGTGATGATCTACTTCTCGTATGGGCTCCTTTATTTCGAGGAGGACATCCCGAAGTCGGATATCACCGTGAAGGCCACCGGCCACCAGTGGTACTGGCACTACGGGTATCCCGGCCACGACATCAAATACGTCTCCGAGATGCTGCCCGATGCAGCGCGCAAGCCGGGGCAGCCGCGGCTGCTGGCGGCCAACAACGATCTCGTGGTGCCGGTGAACAAGATCGTGCGCGTGCAGGTGATCGGCGCCGACGTGATCCACTCGTTTGCGGTGCCGTCCTTCGGCATCAAGGTCGATGCCATTCCGGGGCGCCTCAACGAGACGTGGTTCAAGGCGACGCGCACCGGCATGTACTACGGCCAGTGCTCGGAGCTGTGCGGCATGAACCATTCCTTTATGCCGATCGCCATCCGCGTCGTCAGCGACAAGGAATTCGCCGACTGGCTCGTCTACGCAAAGCAGCACTACGCATCGAATGCGGGGCCCGCGCCGGATACAGCTTCGATTGAGAAGGGTGCCGCCAGGTAGCGGGCGCTCAGGCCCATTCAACCGTTGCGATCGAAGGACCCGAGCATGGAACGAGCGACGACAGCGGCTGCCGAGGCAAGGCCCGCTCCCGCAATCCCCACCGGCTGGCGCCGCTTCCTCTACTCGACCAACCACAAGGACATTGGCACGCTTTATTTGTGCTTTGCACTGTGCGCCTCGATCGTCGGCACGGTCCTGTCGATCGCCATGCGCTTGGAGCTGCACGAGCCGGGCCTGCAGTTCTTCACCAATCCGCAGATTTACAACGTCTTCGTCACCGCGCACGGCCTGATCATGATCTTCTTCGTGCTCATGCCGGCGCTGA
>CAYUBZ010000412.1:0-2089 GCA_964443205.1 uncultured Hyphomicrobium sp.
GCACCTGACGCCGATCATGTTCGGCGCCAAGAAGATGCAGGTTTTGAAGTAGCGTGGCGCGGCGCCCTCGAAGAATACGGTCGGCGACAGATGGCTACAAGGTGCTCGCCCGGACCGAACTACCGCTCGACACGGTTCTGCTCGCCCGACACCTGATCGGCAAGATCGTGGTGCGGCAGACGCCTAAAGGCTCTCTCAGCGGACGTATCGTTGAGACCGAAGCCTATCCGGTCGGCGACGCCGCGGGTCACGCCTATCGAGGCGAGACGTTGCGCAATCACGCGCTCTTCCTCCGCCGTGGCCACGCCTACGTCTATCTTGCCTATGGCACGTCCTACTTGCTCAACGTCTCGAGCGAGACCGCAGGCATCGGAGCCGGCGTCCTCATCAGAGCGCTTGAACCGCTGGACGGCATACGCTTGATGCAGCGAAATCGTCGCGTTCAGAATTTGCGCGACCTGACGCGAGGACCAGGGCGTCTCACGGCGGCGCTCGATATCAATCGTCGTTTGGACGGCATCGACCTCTGCCGGAAGGGGCCCTTATGGCTCGCGCGTGACGACCACGACGCCCCGGAAATCGGGAGGAGCGCGCGGATCGGCCTCTCGCGTGAAACCGACCGCCCCTTGCGTTTCTACGTCCGGGAGAATCGCTTCGTAAGCGGTCCCAAGACACTGAACCGTTGAGCCACAGCAGAGATCAAGTAGCTAAAAACAACGGGAAAATTTTGCAGGTGGTGCCCAGGAGAGGACTCGAACCTCCACGCCCTTGCGAGCGCTAGCACCTGAAGCTAGTGCGTCTACCAATTCCGCCACCTGGGCACGAAGGCGATGAGTTAGAGAGCGCCGGCGCCCTTGTCAATTACACCTGCGCAATTGTGCCGGCGCGCTTCACAGGGGGCTAAGGCCTCGTGTATTCCTTGGTCGGATCGGGGCTTTGAGCGGCGGCAAAGAGGGCTCACCATGGCGGATCGTATGGACGACCAGGGACTGGCAACCGTGTTCGGCGGCTCGGGGTTCGTCGGCCGCTACGCGGTCGCGGCCTTGGCCAAGGACGGCTGGCGCGTGCGCGCCGCCTGCCGCCGGCCGGATCTGGCGGGCTTTCTGCAGCCCTCTGGAAAAGTAGGGCAGATCTTTCCCGTGCAGGCCAACCTGCGCTACCCCCAATCCGTGCACCATGCGACAGCGGGCGCCAAGGCGATTGTCAATGCCGTCGGCGTGCTGGCTTCCACCGGGCGGCAGACCTTCCGCGCCGTCCACGTCGACGGCGCGCGCGCCATCGCAAAGGCGGCGCGCGAGGCGGGCGCCAAGCGTCTGGTGCATATCTCGGCGATCGGCGCCGACCCCAAGGCCCGCTCGCGCTACGCCCGCTCCAAGGGCG
The DNA here is from genome assembly GCA_964443205.1 of uncultured Hyphomicrobium sp. Lineage (GTDB taxonomy): Bacteria > Pseudomonadota > Alphaproteobacteria > Rhizobiales > Hyphomicrobiaceae > Hyphomicrobium_A. Next base: position 1,381 of record CAYUBZ010000412.1, read on the forward strand.
AGGGCGAGGCCGCCGTGCTGGAGGAGTTTCCCGACGCCATCATCCTGCGCCCCTCGATCGTCTTCGGGCCGGAGGATGAATTCTTTAATCGTTTCGCGGCGATGGCGCGCATCTCCCCCTTCCTGCCGCTGATCGGCGGCGGCAAGACGCGCTTCCAGCCGGTGTTCGTGGGCGACGTTGCCGCTGCGGTGGCAGCCTGCCTTTTGGGCGCCGGCAAGCCCGGCACCGTCTACGAGCTGGGCGGCCCGGAAGTGCGCACCTTCCGCGAGCTTCTGGATCTGACGCTGGCGTGGACCGACCGCTCCCGCGCCTATCTGCCCTTGCCGTTCTGGCTCGCCAAGCTGCAGGCCATCCTCACCTGGCCGCTTCCCAATTCCTTGCGGCCCATCACCTACGACCAGGTGCGCTTGCTGCAGCACGACACCGTGGTGAGCGAGACCGCAAAGAGCGAGAAGCGCACCCTCTCAGGCCTCGGCATCACGGCGCCGCACGGCATCGCGGCGATCGTGCCCACCTACCTGGAGCGCTTCCGCCCGCGCGGCCAGTTCGCCAACTACCGCACCTGACGGCCGGAAAGCCGACAAAGGAAAGAGGCCCCGGCGCGTGCGCCGGAGCCCCTCAAAGCAGTAGAAGTCTCGTTTTGCGCCTCAGTGGACGCTGGCGATCTCCAGATCGTCGTCGATCGCGTGCCCGATGGCCGCCTGGCGCG
>CAYUBZ010000413.1:0-2086 GCA_964443205.1 uncultured Hyphomicrobium sp.
GGCTGCCGCACGCGAGCGTTAGTTTGGGCACCAAGCCGCGGCGAGTGGAGCGAGACGCGGATGGCGCCGTCCATGCGGAGCATGGCTTCGCCATGACGGCGCCCGCGCCTTAGGCGCGGCCCTCAGCACGGCCTATGCCAGACGGCGAACAAGCTTTTCACGGCTTGTGTCAGTGGAAACTAAGGGCTCGGCACCGGCGGGGGCGGCTCCGACCGGGGGATCTGGACGGCGGCCTGCTTGCGCGGCCAGGAAAAGTCGTCGGCGCGTCCCGGCTTGGGCGGAAGCCGCTCGCCTCTTTCGAACACGCGGTAATACGGCGTCTGCGTCGGCGAGAGCCGGCGGCGGCCGTCGCCGCCGCGCGGGGGCACGATCGAACTCATGACAGTAAGGCCGCCCGGAATCTGATCGACCAGGATATCGCCCATCTGCGCGGCGCGGTCGGCGCTCTGCTTGCGCGTCATCAGCGCGACAACGGAGGCGGGAATGGCCGGCCGGACGATCTCGACGGTGACGACCTGCTCGGCGCCGTCCTGGCCCACGACCTTGATGTCCACCTTGCCGACATCGGCTTTCTGCTCGCGCGCACCGCCGGTGGCCGGTGCCGCTACGCCCGCGGCCTTCTTCTGCCCTTTGGCGCGCGCGCTCTCGGCCTTGAGACGCGCCCGGTCGGGGTTGACCTTCGACTGCTCGGCGGGCGCGCCCGCCAGCGGCACCGCCCGCTCCCTCCTGGCTTGCGTCAAATCGCGTTTGAGCTCGCGCTCGACGAAATGCGCCAGCTTGCGATAGCCCGCATCGGTGAAGTGAACGCCGTCGCGATCGCGCAGCCGCCGCACCTTACCGGTCACGTCCGGACCGTAATCACTATAGCCGCCACTCTCGTCGACAAAGCTCGCGTAGGCATCAATGTAGCGCACGCCATTGAGATAGGCGCGCTCGCGGAAGATGTCGTTCATCAGCTGCGCGCGCTCGTTGTCCTGCCAGCGCCGCATGTTGGGAAGCCCGACCCAGTAGACGGCCCTGCCGCCCTTCTTCAGCGTCTTCATGAGCTGGTCCACGCGACGGCCGTACTCGGCGCGCCATTCCTCATTCTTCGACGACAATCGCTTGGCGCTGAGGCTGTAGCGGTCCTGGACGCCGAGCATGACGATGGCGATATGGCTCTTATCGTTGCTGAGCGCCTGGTCGAGATCCTTGAGATCGTCGGGGAAGCGGTTGCGCATCACGCCGGAAAGCTGGTAGCGCTTGCGCGCGAACTGGGCGCCGCCGGGGCTGGCCGCGAAAGCCTCGAGCATCCCGCCGAGAAGACCCTCGGCGAGCCAGTCGCCCACCACCTGAACCTGGTAGGTATCGTTCTCGGGGAAGGGCGTGATGAAGCTGCCGCCGAGCCCGGCGTCCTGCGCCGCGGCAGGCACCGCCCCGGCGAGGACGATGGCCGACACAACCGCTTTGGCGATGGCGCGCATCACGTTCGCTCGCTCCCTCGTCGCCCCGGGCGCAAGACCGAATTTTTGCGCGAATCCGCTAGGCGACGCAGTAGTATTCTCCACTGCGTCGCCCAAGCACAAGGCGGAAACATGACCCCAAAGGCCGTAGGGCCGCTTACGCCGCCTTCCGGGTCTTCTTAACGCTTTTCAAGCGCACCGGAGCCTGCTTTGCGCGGGCCGCCTGCCACTTGAGGTCGTCGAGCTCCGACCCGCGGTGGTGCGTCTTCACCACCACGTCGCGGGCGTCGAACGCCTCGCGCAGGACGCCGATGCAGTTCTGCGGCTTGGCGTCCCCGCACATGAAGACGTCGAGCGCCGCATAGTCGGCTTCGGGCCAGCTATGTATGGAGATGTGGCTCTCCGAGAGCACGGCGACGCCCGATACGCCGCCGTTGGGCGTGAAGTGGTGCAAGTGGATGTGCAGGAGCGTCGCGCCCGCCACCTCCACGCATCGCTTCAAGGTCTCTTTGATGTACTCGAGGTCATCGAGCCGTCGGGCGCCGAACAGGTCCACGATCAGGTGGGTTCCGGCGAACCGAACGCCATCGCGCTCGATGAAGAAGTCCTTCCTGTCTTCGTGCGCCACTCGCGCAGCTACACGA
>CAYUBZ010000414.1:0-2086 GCA_964443205.1 uncultured Hyphomicrobium sp.
TTTTTTGCGATCCGGGACGGGAAAATCGCGCGCGTCACCACATATTACAACCTGACCGACTGGATCGCGCAGGTCTCAGGCTAGTGTGATTCAGATCGCCACTGGACGGCGCGCCGCGACACGAAATTGGACTCAAGCAGAATGCTCGTCAAGATTCTCAGGTGCAAGCTGCACCGTGCCACCGTCACCGAGTGCGACCTCCATTACCAGGGCTCGCTCAAGATCGATGCCGATCTGATCAGCGCCGCCGGCCTGCTCGTCAACGAGCACATCGAGGTCTACAACATCGACAACGGCGAACGGTTCACCACCTACGTCATCGCGGGCAAGGCCGGGTCGGGTGAGATCGGCTTGAACGGGGCCGCCGCCCGCAAGGCCAGCGTCGGCGACAAGATCATCATCTGCTCTTATGCGCAGATGACCTTGGAGGAAGCCAAGGCGCACAAGCCGCGGGTCCTGGTCCTCGGGGCGGGGAACAAGATCGAGCGCATCACCAGCACACCCGGCTCCGAATAACCGCCGCGCAAGGAATTCCAGATGGCACTGGAGGTGACATCGCTCCTCGGCGAAGAGATCGTGCCCGTGCTGCCCGACCTCGCCCGGCTGCGCATCATCGTGTTTCGCGACTGGCCTTATCTCTACGACGGCACGATTGAGTACGAGGAAAAGTACCTCGCCAAGCTTGCCGCCGCCAAGGGCGCGGTGTGCGTCATCGCGCGCGACGGCGATCAGATCGTCGGCGCCTCGACGGCAGCCCCCATGATCGAGCACGCCGACGAGTTCGCAGAGCCCTTCGAGAAGGCCGGCTACGACCTCGCCAAGATCTTCTATTGCGGCGAATCGGTGCTGCTGAAATCGCACCGCGGCCACGGGCTGGGCCACGCCTTCTTCGATCAGCGCGAGGCGCACGCGCGCAAGCTCGGCGGCTTCACGCATTCGACCTTCTGCCGCGTGGTGCGCCCCGACGACCATCCGCTGAAGCCGCCGGACTATCGGCCGCTCGACGGTTTCTGGAAAAAGCGCGGCTACGCGCCCGTGGAGGGTCTTGTCGCCACCTACGACTGGAAAGACATCGATCAGGCGGAGGAGACCGCCCACCAGATGCAATTCTGGATGAAGGCGCTTTAAGTTAGGTGTCAGACCCGGAGGGTCGGACACCGGGACCAACCAAGCTGGAGCGCTCGAACATGGCGGCGCGCGATACGCTGAAAGTTGCTGCTGCGCAGTACCCGATCGACCAGCCCGCTTCGCACGACGTGTGGCGGGAGAAGATCGCACGTTGGGTCGCGGACGGCGCGGCGACCGGCGCGGAGATCCTCGTCTTCCCCGAATATGCCGCGCTCGAGCAGGCCGCACCTTTTGGGCCGGCCGTATCCGGCAACCTCGATGCGACCTTGAAGACCGTGGCCGATCTGGAGCGGGAGCGCGTCGCCTTGCATACCGAGCTCGCCGCCGAGCACAACGTGCACATTCTGGTCGGCAGCGGCCCGGCGCGCAAAGGCGAGGGCTCTTACGTGAATGCCGCCCAGCTCGTCACCCCCGCCGGCAGCATCGGCGTGCAGGAAAAGCGCATCATGACGCCGTTCGAATGGGACTGGGGCATCTCGCCCGGCCGGCGCCTGCGCGTGTTCGACACCACGCTCGGCCTCATCGGCATTGCGATTTGCTACGACAGCGAGTTCCCGCTTCTGGTGCGCGGCATGGCCGAGGCGGGCGCCGAGCTCATCCTCGTTCCCTCCTGCACCGAGCGCATCTCGGGCTATCACCGGGTGCGCACGGGCGCGCGCGCGCGCGCGCTCGAGAACCAGATCGCGACCATACTGAGCCCGACCGTGGGCGATGCGCTGTGGTCGCCGGCGGTCGATCACAATGTGGGGGCTGCCGGCATCTACGTGCCCTCCGAGCCATCGGTGTCGGACGACGGCGTGCTCGCCGAGGGCGTCCTTAACGCGCCGCAGTGGGTCACCGCCACCATCGAGCTCAGGCGGCTGCACGACCTGCGCGCGTCGGGCGAGATGCGCAATTTCACCGACTGGGCGCAGCAGCCGGGCGCGGCCAGCCTCACCGACAAGGTGGAGGTCGTCAC
>CAYUBZ010000415.1:0-2072 GCA_964443205.1 uncultured Hyphomicrobium sp.
ACCGTGCCGAGATCGTCCTGTTTCATCCACCACTTGGCATAGCGCACATCGGGTATGAAGCTTCGCGGCGAGGACAGCGGACTGTCTTGATCGAGCTGCCCCTCCCGGTTGGCATGCACGCCGAACTCTAGGATGCCGCCGGTGGACCACTTCGGCGCGATCTTGGCCTCGACCTTGAAGTTGATGCGGGACGGCTCGATCCCGCTCGTTATCACGTAGACGTTGTCCTCGAAGCCGTCGTCCCAATACATGATGGCTACGTTGAGATAGCCGCCGACTTGAAGGCTCACCGTTCGGTTCCCCTTGCGCGCCGTCGTCTCCTCGAGCTCGGTGACGCGCTGCTCGAGATCGGCGCAGCACTCATCGTCCACGTCGGCGCCCACGGCCGATGCCGATCCGCCGAGGAGCAGGGCCGCAGCCAGCACCGCCGCCGAGGCAGGTCTTCTCAGCAATCTGTCCCGATGCATGGCGCGCCGCCGGCTCATTCGCACGTCGGAGCATTACAACCGATTCGCGAAATCCGATGTTGTGGCCCAATGGCCCTCGCGCCGGAGCTTGACTTTGCCCACCGCAATGCCTTGCCGGTCCCAATCGACCGTTGCGGGACCCGTGCGGCGCACCCCGAAATCGCGTAGGCTGCCGCAATGTCCTCAACCCTGCGGCAGGCAACGGCGATTCTCTACGGCCTCCTCTGTCACGGCTGCTTCCTGGTCGGCGTCACGACGATGATCGTGATGATGTACTTCGGGATGAGCCTGTCGTTGGGACGCCTCGCGTCGCCCTGGAGCTGGATCGCCAACGCAGCGCTGCTGATCCAGTTTCCGCTCGCGCACTCGTTCTTGCTGACCGGAAAAGGCAGGGCGCTTCTCGGCCGGCTGGCGCCCGCTGGATTGGGCGGCGGTCTCTCGACGACCACCTACGTCATAATCGCGTCGCTGCAGATCTTCGCGCTGTTTGCCTTATGGTCACCGACAGGGATCATCTGGTGGCAAGCGCAAGGCGCGCTCCTCTACTTCATGACGGGCCTCTATGCCGCGGCGTGGCTGCTGCTCGGCAAGTCGATGTCGGACGCCGGGCTCTCTCTGCAGACCGGGCTGCTCGGCTGGTGGGCCGTGCTGAGGAACAAGAAGCCCGTCTATCCAAGCATGCCGCAATCGGGTCTCTTCCGCATCTCGCGCCAGCCCATCTACGTGTCGTTCACCCTCACTTTGTGGACCGTTCCAACCTGGACGCCCGACCAGCTCGTGCTGGCGACCACGCTGACGCTCTATTGTCTTGTCGGACCGCTGTTCAAGGAGGCGCGCTTTCAGCGTATCTATGGCGACATGTTCCAGCACTATCGCCGGCGCGTCCCCTATTGGCTGCCGTGGCCGCGCCCGGGCGGCGGCTCGGCGCAATCGGTGCTGGAGACCAAAGATGGCGAATGATCTCAGCATCTACCGGACGTATGCGCCCAACTGGTGGGACGGATCGCAGCGTTTCCTGCGGTTGTTGCACAACATCGTGCCGGCCCGCATGGCCCACTTCTCGACGCTCGTCGGCGACTGGACCGGCAAGACCGTGCTCGATCTGGGGTGCGGTGGTGGATTCATGTCGGAGGCCGTTGCCCGCGAAGGCGCGCACGTCGTCGGTGTCGATCCGTCGGCGCCCGCCATCGAGGCGGCCCAAGACCATGCGCAACAGGAAGGTCTGAAAATCGACTACAGGGTCGGCTCCGGCGAGCGCATACCGCTCGAGGATAAGAGCGCCGACTGCGCCGTCTGTGTGGACGTGCTCGAGCACGTCGAGAATGTCGGCACCGTACTGGACGAGGTCCGCCGCGTGCTGAAGCCGGGCGGACTCTTTCTGTTCGATACGATTAACCGCACGCCGCTGGCGACTCTTGTCCTCGTCCACTGCGGCGAGACGCTCCTGGGCTTGCTGCCGCGGGGAACGCACGACCCGGCCAAATTCATCCGGCCATCGGAGCTGCGCGCGAAATTGAGCGCGCGCGGGTTCGACGTCGGCACCTTTGTCGGGCTCTCTCCGCGCGGGCTCAACCGGCGCCTCGACTTTACCTTCGGCAGGTTTCC
>CAYUBZ010000416.1:0-2053 GCA_964443205.1 uncultured Hyphomicrobium sp.
CGCCGATATTGGTCGCCACCTGCTGCGGGTCGATCCAGCGCGGGATCCACGACATGATCACGATCAGGCACAAGGGCAGCACGATCTTGATCAAAAAGAACATCGGCCGGCGCTTCACCTCGATCTGCAGGCGGAAGCCCGCAACCGCGCCCTCGATCTTGTCGGAGGGAAAGGCCGCGGGCTCAGACGACCAGCCGATGACGCGGAAGTCGGGCACCGAGAAGTTGTCCGCGATGCCGGCGGGCGCGTCGCGCAGCGGCAGGAAGGTCACCTCGTCGTTGGTCTCGTTCGCCGACACGACGTGGATCGTCAGGGTTTGCTTATCGAAGGGAAAGTCGTGGAGATTGAGGGCCTGGGAAAAGCGCGCCCACGTGCGCTGTCGGTAGGTCACCGTGCCGTCGGGCGCGATCTGCACGAAGTCCGGGTAGGAGTCCCACGCCATCTGCTGGTTGGCGATGGTGAGACTCGGCGTCCAGATGTGCGATATGTCCTTGAACTCCGGCAGCGGCCCCGGGTGCTTGTGCTCGGGGCTCTTCCAGCGCGCCTCGTAGTAGACGCTGGCGCCGAAGTTCTGATCCGCCGAGTTCACGTCGTCGACGTCGAGCACGTAGACCTGCAGCCACACCTTGGTCGGCTTGCCTTCCTCGGAGGGACGCGTGACCGGCCGGCTGGCGTGCCTCGCTTTCTCCTGCAGCAGAGCTTCGACCTGGCCGGGCGGCGCACCGGCGTGCTGCGCCAGCGCGCCCGCGGGCGCGACAAGCAGCAGCAATCCGACAAACACAGCTCTTCGAAGACAGCGTCGCATAAGGGCGTGAGCCTAGGCCCAAGCCCGAAACATTCCCTTTGCAAGTTGGCTCGCATTGCCCCCAATCGCCAGAGTATGGAGAAGCGGTAAACGGGTGTCCGCGGTGGAGGCGCCCCGCGCCTGGCGCTCACCCGAAGATGTAATCGATGATGTAGGTGCGCTCGTCCCTCGTCAGCCCCGGCGGTGGGCGCTCGAAGCGCGCCTTGTGGATGGCGTCGACGGCGGCCTGGTCGAGCGCGGAATTGCCGCTCGACTGCAACAGGTGCACGTAGTTGAGCGTGCCGGAGGGCGAGAGCTCGAACGATACCAGCACGCGTCCCCACAGCGCGAACGGACCGGGCCGCGTCTTCATCAGGGAAGCGATGACGCTGCGGAAAAATTCGCTGGATTTGCCCGACGCGCCGGTGCCGCGCACCTTCACGTCGCCGCCCGACAAGGTGGCCTGCTGCTCGCGGCGGCGCTTTTGCGGCTTCTTGGCGTAGTGACGGTCGATCTCTTGCTTGAGGTCGGCGGCGGCCGCATCGACCAGGCTCTCGATGTCGAGCATCATCGGCGAGCCGTCCTCTCTGGGCTCCTTTGTCGGGTCCTTGGCGGGATCCTCGGTCGGCTTGGCGTCGGTGACCTCGGGCTGCTCCAGCGCGGCCATCTGCGGGGGTTGCTCGGACGGGGCCGGCGCCGGCGTGTTGGCGCCGTCGTGCCATTTCTTGGTCTTGGCGGTCTTGTCGGGGTCGGGGACCAGCTCGACGCTGATGGAGTCGGGCGGAGCGTCCTGTCCGCGCCGCAGCTGCCGCTCCCTCTCGGCCTGCAGGAGCGGGTCGCCGAGCAGCACCTGGGAGGCGATGACGGCGGTATAGAGGAGCGTGATGCCGGCCGCGCCCGCCCACAGGGTGCGCTCGTGCTGCTCGGCATGAGCGCGGATGCGCTGGTCGGCGTCGAGCACGCCGAACAGGGTGGCGTGCGCCTCCGCGTCGTCCTCTCCCGGCTTGGGGTCTGCGCCTGCTTTGGGGTCCGCACGGAGTGCGGTCATCGCGCCGAGCGGGCCGCTTCCCGCAGGCGTGCCCGCATCTCCCGAGCCCTTGGTGCCCGCCGTGGGCGGCCTTTCCGGTCCGATCTTGGCGGCGGAGACGGCAGCCGGGCTCGAGGCGACGTCCGCGTCGGCGCCCGCCCCCGTCTTCCCAGCGGTCTTTTGAGCCTTGTCCGGCATGGGATTTTCGATTCGGTCCCCCGGCGAAAGCGCCACGATACCGC
>CAYUBZ010000417.1:0-2051 GCA_964443205.1 uncultured Hyphomicrobium sp.
GACGAGTTCAAGAAGGAGCAGGGCATCGACCTGCGCTCAGACAAGCTCGCCCTCCAGCGCCTGAAGGAGGCGGCCGAGAAGGCCAAGATCGAATTGTCCTCGGCCACGCAGACCGAGATCAACCTGCCCTTCATCACCGCGGATGCGTCGGGGCCCAAGCACCTCACGATGAAGCTGACCCGCGCCAAGCTGGAAAGCCTGGTCGACGACCTTATCGCGCGCACCAAAGGGCCGTGCGAGAAGGCGCTGAAGGACGCCGGCCTCAAGGCCGCCGAGATCAGCGAGGTCGTGCTCGTCGGCGGCATGACGCGCATGCCCAAGGTGCAGCAGGTGGTCAAAGAGGTGTTCGGCAAAGAGCCCCACAAGGGCGTCAACCCGGACGAGGTCGTGGCCGTCGGTGCCGCCATTCAGGCGGGCGTGCTGCAAGGCGAGGTCAAGGACGTTCTGCTTCTCGACGTCACGCCGCTATCGCTGGGCATCGAGACGCTGGGCGGGGTGTTCACGCGCCTCATTGACCGCAACACCACCATCCCGACCAAGAAGAGCCAGACCTTCTCCACTGCCGAGGACGGCCAGAGCGCCGTGACGATCCGCGTCTCCCAGGGCGAGCGCGAGATGGCGGCCGACAACAAGCTGTTAGGTCAGTTCGATCTCGTCGGCCTTCCGCCGGCACCGCGCGGCGTGCCGCAGGTCGAGGTGACGTTCGACATCGACGCCAACGGCATCGTGCACGTCTCGGCCAAGGACAAGGCGACCGGCAAGGAGCAATCGATCCGCATCCAGGCCTCGGGCGGTCTTTCCGAGACCGAGATCGAGCGCATGGTCAAAGACGCGGAGTCGCATGCGGCCGAGGACAAGTCGAAACGCGAGCTGGTCGAGGCCAAGAATCACGCCGAGGCGCTCATTCATGCGACCGAGAAGCAGCTCCAAGAGAACGAGTCGAATGCCGCGGTGGTGACCGCCAAGCCCGACGTCGAGAAGGCGATCGCGGACGTCAAGGAGTCGCTCGGCTCCGACGACGCCGAGCGCATCAAGTCGGCGACGGCCACGCTCGCGCAGGCCGCCATGAAGATCGGCGAGGCGGTCTACGCCGCCCAGCAGGGTTCCGAAGGCGGATCAGAATCCGACTCCGGCGAGGGCGGCGGTGCCGCATCGGGCGAGGAGAACGTCGTCGACGCCGACTTCGAGGAAGTGAAGGACGACAACAACAAGAAGTCGGCCTGAGTCGGGCTTCGCTGCCGGCAAGGGAAATCAGTGCACACGCAATAGGCGGGCCCGGCGGTTGACGCCGGGCTCCCGTTTTGCCGGGACTTAGGCGTTTGCCGACGGCTTGCGGCAACACTCGAGGCGCTCCGCGCAAGATAATGGAACCTTGATCTTCCCCCGCCGCCTAAACATCGCTATCTCCCAACCTCAGGGCAATTCAATACCGTGCACGAATCCGAAGGACACGCGCTGAACATGGCCAAGCGCGACTACTACGAGACCCTGGGAATCGCCCGGGGAGCAAGCGAGCAAGAGCTGAAGTCGGCCTACCGGCGGCTCGCCAAGGAATGCCATCCCGACCGCAATCCCAACGACATGCGCGCCGAGATCCGCTTCAAAGAGGTCAGCGAGGCCTACGAGGTCCTCAAAGATCCACAGAAGCGCGCCGCCTACGATCACTTCGGTCATGCGGCCTTCGAAAGCGGCATGGGCGGCGCTCGCGGGTTTGGCCCCGACTTCGCCTCCTCGATGTCCGACATTTTCGACGACCTGTTCGGCGAGTTCATGGGCGGCCGGCGCGGGCAGCGTCAGCGCTCGTCACGCGAGCGCGGCGCCGACCTCAGGTACAACCTAGAGATCTCGCTTTCGGAAGCCTATGAGGGCAAAACGGCGCAGATCTGCGTGCCGACCAGCGTTTCCTGTGAAACATGCTCAGGCAGCGGCGCGCGGGCGGGCACCAAGCCGACGACCTGCCCGACGTGCGGCGGCCACGGCAAGGTGCGGGCGAGCCAGGGCTTTTTCACCATCGAGCGCACCTGCCCCAACTGTCAGGGGCGCGGCGAGAC
>CAYUBZ010000418.1:0-2046 GCA_964443205.1 uncultured Hyphomicrobium sp.
TGGTGGGTGATGAAGGACTCGAACCTTCGACCCGCTGATTAAGAGTCAGCTGCTCTACCAACTGAGCTAATCACCCGCGCCGCCGTCGCGACGGCCGGCTTCGCCCGGCCCCCACCTCGCCTGGCGCCAAACCAATCGGCGCCATGACGGCAAAAGGGCCCGCCGCGCGAGCCCCAGTAGCTGAAAGCCTCTAGCACCCTGTGGTGAGCCTGTCCAGCCGCTCCGGCCGCGCGTCCTCGCCAATTGCCCGCCGTAAATCTGTGCGCGGATGGACGCGTCTGCTAGATAAACCGCACGAGGCACGAATCATCATTCCTTGGCGTTGTCCCTCACCGGCATCCTGGTGACCCATGGACGACAAACGAAAAATCCCCCGGCGCCGCACCTTGAAGGAAGGCAAAATCGTCTTTGCCGACGCCATGCGCGTATTCGACTGCACGATCCGCGATATGTCGGAGACCGGCGCGCGTCTGCTGGTCGGCAATTCCATCGGCGTGCCCGACACCTTCCAGCTGTTCGAGAAGTCGACGGGAATGCTCTACCGGGCCACCGTCATGTGGCGCCAGAACGACGCCGTCGGCGTCAAGTTCGACGGGCCGCCGACGAGCATCCACGATTCCGCCAACAAGCGCTTTGCGCGGCTGAAGTTCGGCTGAGCTACGGCCGGGCCTGCACGCCCAAAAGCTAGGGCCGCATGAGCAGGTGCGCGCGCTCAGCTAGCCCCGCGAGCACGGCGGCCGAGCCCTTGACGACGCAGTGCATGGGGTTCTGCTGAACGTGAAACTTGACGCCGACGCGCCGCGTCAGGGCAACGTCGAGCTTGTCGAGCAAGGCTCCGCCGCCCGTCAGGTGGATGCCGCGCCGGGTGATGTCGCTCAGCACGTCGGGCGGCAGCTCCTCCAGCGCGCGCTGCACGAAGTCGGCCATGGTCTCGATGGGACCGGAGAGCGCCTGGGCGATGTCCTTGGGCGTGAGCACGGCGCTCTTGGCCCAACCCTTGCGCAAATCGCGACCGCGAATGTGCACCTCGGCCGCGCGGCCGTTGGTCGTCACCTGCGCCGTCCCCGCCTCGATCTTGATGCGCTCGGCATTGGCCTCCCCGATCAGCAGGTGGTGCTCGTGGCGCACGTAGCGGATGATCGCCTCGTCCATGGCGTTGCCGGCGCAGCGCAGCGTGCGCGCGGACACGATCACCCCGCCCCACAGCACGGCGATATCCGTCGTGCCACCGCCGATGTCGACGACCATGGCCCCGCCCGGCTCGTCGATGGGGAGCCCCGCTCCCAGCGAGGCGGCCACCGGCTCGGCAATCAGGTAGACCTTGCGCGCGCCCACTGAGACGGCGGTATCGTAGACGGCGCGGCGCTCCACCGGCGTTGCTCCCGCCGGCACACAGATCAGGATACGCGGGCGGCGGAAGCCCAGCATGGTCTTGGCGCGCTTGATGAACTGGCGCAGCATCTCCTCGGTCGCGACGAAGTCGGCGATCACGCCGTCGCGCATCGGGCGCACGATCTCGAGGGCCTCCGGCGTGCGCCCGACCAGCGCTTTGGCTTTGCGGCCGACGGCCAGGATCTCGCGGGTGCCGCGATGGGCGCGCACGGCAACGACGGACGGCTCATCGATGATGATGCCGCGGCCGGCCACGTGCACCAGCGTGTTCGCCGTGCCGAGGTCGATCGCGATGTCGTCCGAGAATGCGCTTGTCACTGCCAACTGCATCGCCTGCTCGCAGCCCTGGACGCGCCAACGGTGGGGGCGCGCACCCAAGGACGAAAGAGCGACACTCGCACCGTGCGCGTCAAGGCTGGCTTAACGCCTGGCCTGAGGACGCTCCGGGCGAGTTGCAATCGCATCGGACGACCCCGGCACCGTGGCCGGAGCCGTCCGCGAGTCTCATCCCGAGACCGGCGCTTCAGAGCGCCTGCTGCTGTACCCGCGCCGTCTTCTGGCGCTTGACCAGCAGCTTGTTGAGCGCCGTGACGTAGGCCCGCGCCGAGGCGACCATGGTATCGGTGTCGGCGCCGCGGCCCGTCACCATGCGCC
>CAYUBZ010000419.1:0-2036 GCA_964443205.1 uncultured Hyphomicrobium sp.
CCGTTGGCGCGCAGACGGGCGAGCGCGCCGTTGATCAGCGTCTTGATCTGCTGGTCGTTCTTGGGCACCGCGATGGCGATGCCGTCCCCGAAGAACTTGGGCTCCAGGTAGGGTCCGCCCTTCATCTCGCAGCACCTCTTCGACGCTGTGCCGTGCAGCCAGAAGATGAGGCTGATCCCGTCGTCGAACACGTAATCGACCTCGCCCTGGATGAGGGCGTCGCGCGCGAGGTCGGCGCTCTCGTAGGACTTAATGGCGCTCGATCGGAAAAAGGCCTTGAGGTAGGCCTCGTGCGCGGTGTTCTTGGCGACGCCGATGCGTTTGCTCTCCAACCCTTCGGGCGTCATCTGGATCGGCTCGCCGCCGAGCTTTCCGGCAAAACGGCCGGGCGTGTAGAAATAGCGATCGGTGAAATCGACCATGGCCAGCGCCTGTGGCGTCACCGCATGGGCGGCGATCACGGCATCGGCCTCACCGCGCCTGAGCGCCAGCAGCAGCTCGCCCCAGGGCCGCACTTTGATATCGCAGGCGGTGTTGAGCTCCAGGCAGATGGCGCGGGCGACGTCGACGTTGAAGCCGACCAGCACGCCGTCCTCGTCGTAGAAATTGAAGGGGGGAAAATCGCTTTCGGTGAGAAAGCGGACGACGACGCGCCGCGTCGGCTCGGTGGTCTGTTCCGCAGCGGCCGAGTCGGGCGCTGCCTCCTGCGCAAAGGCGGTGCCGGGCACGACTGTCAGCATCGCCAGCAGCAGCGCGGCGGCGCGGCTCGCCGTGCGGCGCGGGCGCGCGGGGCGGGTTGAGCGGGGCGATACTGTTGCGCGCATGATTGGGCGGGGCGGCCTAGGGGGCGACTGGGGGTTGAGCCAAGAATCGATCCCACTATGGATACACCCAACACTGTGGCAAGATCACCATCTTCGCCCCAGGGGGAGGGGTTCTTCCGTGCAGCGTGCCCACTCCGCAGCAGAGGCCAGCGGTCGCCCGAGCGTCGCCAAAGTCGGTACTTCGCCCGGGCCCAGGGTCCCGGCGGCGGACGCAGGCGCCGCGGCGGACCGGGAGCGGCTGCAAAGGGCCGTCTGCGATTTGGCGTCGCGGTCGCCGGAGCTTTCCGCTGCGACCGGGCTGCCCGGGTGGCAAAAGGGGGCGCTCGCCGGCCTGGTTGCAACGATGGGCAGCGGCGCCGTGCTGGCGCCCGAGCCGACCCTCGTCGCGCTGCTTGCGGTCATGGCGGTCCCTTTCCTGTTGGTGGTGGCGCTGCGGGCGGTCTCCCTGTGGCACCTCCTCGCGGGCCGGCCGCCGCCGCGCAACTCGAGCACGGCTCCGATCGATCTCGGCGCGGTTCCTCTCTACACGGTGCTGGTGCCGCTCTACCGCGAGTCCGCCGTCGTTCCGCACTTGCTGCGTGCGCTGGCGCGGCTCGACTACCCCGCAGCCAAGCTCGAGGTGCTCCTCATCGTCGAGCGCGTGGATTTGGAGACGCGGGCCGCTTTGCGCCGAGCCCGGCTCGCGCCCCACATGCGCGTCCTCGTGGTTCCCGACGGCACCCCGCGCACCAAGCCGCGCGCCCTCCAGTACGCGCTGCAGTTCGCGCACGGCGACTACGTCGTCGTCTACGACGCCGAGGACGTGCCCGCGCCCGATCAGTTGCGCCGCGCGCTGGCCGCGCTGCGGGCGGCTCCCGACCGGTTGGGCTGCCTGCAGGCGCAGCTCAACATCTACAATTCGCGCACGAGCTGGCTGACGCGCCAGTTCACCATCGAGTACACGGCGCTGTTCGATTGCATCCTGCCGACCTTGGAGCGTCTCCGGCTGCCGGTGCCGCTGGGCGGTACCTCGAACCACTTCCCCCGCGCCGTTCTCGATGCGGTCGGGGGCTGGGACCCCTTCAACGTGACCGAGGACGCCGACCTCGGCATTCGACTGGCGCGGGCCGGCTGGCACGTCGGCGTGCTGTCCTCGACCACGTGGGAGGAGGCGCCGCCGACGTTTTCAGTCTGGCGCGGCCAGCGCACGCGCTGGCTCAAGGGCTGGATGCA
>CAYUBZ010000420.1:0-2035 GCA_964443205.1 uncultured Hyphomicrobium sp.
GGTCGACGCTGCCGATCTCGGCCAGCATGTTGAGCGCCGCCTCGTTGGCGCCGCCGTGTGCCGGGCCCCACAGGCAGGCCACGCCGGCCGCGACGCAGGCGAACGGATTGGCGCCCGACGAGCCCGCGAGCCGCACCGTCGAGGTCGAGGCGTTCTGCTCGTGATCGGCGTGCAAAATGAAGATGCGGTCAAGCGCCTTGGTCAGAACCGGGCTTCCAAGATAGGGCTCGCAGGGGATCGCAAAGCACATCTGCAGGAAGTTGGAGGTGAAATCCAAATCGTTGCGCGGGTAGATGAAGGGCTGCCCGATCGCGTACTTGTAGGCCATCGCGGCGATCGTCGGCATCTTGGCGATCATGCGGTGGCTCGCCACCGCGCGCTGCTCGGGGTCGTTGATGTCGGTGGAGTCGTGGTAGAACGCCGAAAGCGCGCCGACGACGCCGACCATCACCGCCATCGGATGCGCGTCGCGGCGGAACCCGGTGAAGAAGCGCGCCATCTGCTCATGCAGCATCGTGTGCCGCGTGATCGTGTTGCGGAAGGCGTCGTACTGGTCCTTCTTGGGCAGCTCGCCGTACAAGAGCAGGTAGCAGGTCTCGAGGAAGCTCGACTGCTCTGCGAGCTGATCGATCGGGTAGCCGCGATAGAGCAGCACGCCCTTGTCGCCGTCGATATAGGTGATGCGCGAGACGCAGTTGGCCGTCGAGGTGAAGCCCGGGTCGTATGTGAAGCAGCCCGTGTCGCGGTAGAGCCGCCCCACGTCCACCACGTCGGGGCCCAGCGTGCCATGGCGCACGGGCATTTTAGTCGTCTTGCCGTCGAGCCTCAGCTCGGCTTCGACTTCGGTGGCCGCAGCCTCGGCCGGTTTTTCCTGAACGTTCATGGCACGTCTCCCTGTGACACCCGGCGGCGGGAATAGTTTGCGAGCACTCCGAGGCTTGCCGGTGAGAGATACAAGTAGCGTTCCCTATGAGCGTATTTCGTTGTGATGCCGGAGCATTGGTCGCTTAGCGAAACCAGCGACACCGTCTTTCTACACCATTTTCGCACCGCAACATAGCCGCGTTGTTGCGCCGCCGTGCGCGGTCGGGGCCGTCCGGTAGAAGTCAAAAAAAAATTAACTTCGACGCGGCTCAGGACGCCTGGTCGCCGATGCGCGCCAAGGCCTCGTCCCGGCCGAGCACGGCCATGACGTCGAACACCGGCGGGGAGACCGTCTTGCCGGTCAAGGCCGCGCGCAGCGGCTGGGCGACCTTGCCGAGCTTGGCACCGGAGCTTTCCGCGTAGGTGCGCACGACGTCCTCCAATACGGACGCCTGCCAAGGCGCCGCTGCCTCCAATTTGGGCAGCAACGCCGTCAGCTTCTCCCGCGCGTCCCCGTCCAGAACCGCCGCAGCCTTGTCGTCGAGCGCGATCGGGCGCTGGGCGAAGAGGAAGCCGGCGCCGTCGAGCAGCTCGACAAGCGTCTTGGCGCGCTCCTTGAGGCTCGGCATGGCGGTCAGCAGCTTGGCGCGCATGTCGGCGTCTAGGCGCTTGAGGATCTCGGCCCCGTTGGCGACAAAAGGCAAAAGGTCCTCCAGCCGCTGCAACAACTCCAGGTCGCCCGCGGCCCGGATGTAGTGCCCGTTGAGGTCCTCCAGCTTGGCGAAGTCGAAGCGTGCCGGCGAGCGGCCGATCCCTGACAGATCGAACCAGTCGACCATCTGCGAGGTCGACATGATCTCGTCGTCGCCGTGGCTCCAGCCCAAGCGCACCAGGTAGTTGCGCAGCGCTGCAGGGAGATACCCCATCTCCTTGTAGGCCTCGACGCCGAGCGCGCCGTGGCGCTTCGACAGCTTGGCGCCGTCGGGGCCGTGGATCAGCGGCACGTGCGCGAAGAGGGGAGGCTGCCACGCCATGGCGGCGTAGATGTGCATCTGGCGCGCGGCGTTGGTCAGATGGTCGACGCCGCGAATGACGTGGGTGATGCCCATGTCGTGGTCGTCGACGACGACGGCCAGATTGTAGGTCGGGTTGCCGTCGCTGCGCACGATGA
>CAYUBZ010000421.1:0-2026 GCA_964443205.1 uncultured Hyphomicrobium sp.
CTCGGCATAGGCCTTGAGCTTGGCGGGGTCCTTGATCTCGCGATAGGCGGAAATCCAGTAGGCCTTGGGCATGGGGGCTCCGTTGAGTGGGCGGCATTGTTCGCGTTCGGGGCCGATCCTATCGCCGTAAGTTTATCGAGCAACCGTTATCATGCTCGGGCTTGATCCGGGCATCGATGATGAATCGAAACGGCGGTTCAAAAGCCCGCCACTTTCGTTTGCCTTGCGCAGAATCAGTTTGCGCTTGGCCAATGTTGGCTGCTTCCTCTTGTATTTACGATGGGTTGACGCAGATCAAGGTGGAATATGGCCGGAAATGCTCCATTGCTCGGGGCACGGCCAGACACTGTTCATCTGAGGTGACCCATGAGCGAAGTTGCACCCCACACCATCGTCGACTCGCGCGGCTCGTCTTGCCCGGGACCGATCCTCGATCTGGCCTTGGCCTATCGGCGCTCAAAGGTCGGTGACGTGATCGAGCTTTGGGCGACCGATCCGGGCGTCAAGTCCGATGTGCGCGCCTGGGCCGAAAAAACCAAAAACGAGATCGTGTCGATCGAGGACCAGAAAGACAAGATCGTCTCGGTGCTCAAGATCGTGCGAAGGTGAAGCCATGCCGCGCGTTCTCATCATCGGGGGCGGCACCGGCGGCACGATGCTGGCCAACAAGCTCGGGCGCCACAAATTCGACGTCACCCTTTTGAGCGCGTCGCCCGAACACATGTTTCAGCCGGCTTTGTTGTACTTGGCCTTCACCAATGCGAGCGCTAACATCGTGCGTGACGAGCGCAATCTGCTGTCCCGGCATGTGCGGTTTGTGCAGGACAGAGTGACGCTGGTCAATCTGCGCGATCGCGTGGTCGAGACCGAGTCCGGCACCCGCTATGAGTACGATTCCGTGGTGCTCGCAACCGGTGCGGACACGGACACAAGCCAGATCCCCGGCCTGCCAGAGGTCAATGCCCAGTTCGGCGACTATCACAGCACGATCGCGCAGGCCAAGAAGGTGTGGGCGTCGCTGGATGCGTTTAAGGGCGGGACGCTCGCGCTGGGACAAGCTTCGCCGATCTGCGTGTGCCCGCCTTCACCGATCGAGGGTATCTTGCTGGCCGACAGGCTCTTGCGCAAAAAAGGCTTGCGCGGGAAGAGCCGCCTGATCTTTTTCACGCCCTATCCGCGGCCGTATCCGGCGGAGCCGATGAGCGAAATAATCGAGCCCATCGTGAAGGAGCGCGGCATCGAAATCATGACCTTCTTCGATGTCGACCGCATCGATCCAGCCAAGCGGACGATCACGTCGATCGAAGGCGACACGATCGAGTATGACCTGCCCATCGTCATCCCGCCGTTCGTCGGCGCCAACATCGCTTTTGAACCGGCGAGCGTGCTCGATCCGGATCGCTTCATCATCACCGACAAGGAAACGCTGCACGTCAAGGGCTTCGATACGGCCTATGCGATCGGCGACGGGGCGAACCTCCCGACATCGAAGGCCGGCGTGGGCGCGCATCTCGAGGCCGAGGTCGTCGGCAAGCAATTAGCCGGCGTGGCGGCGACCTTCGATGGCCGCACCCACTGTCCGGTCGATCTCGGTGACGGCCGCGGCACCTTTGTCATCGGCTCGTACGCCGCCCCGGTCGTGAAGAAACGCCCGAGCCGGCTCAATCATCTGATGAAAATCATGTTTGGCTGGTTCTATTGGATCACCCTGAGTGGCCTGCTGGATCCGATGCTCGACATATTTTTCATGCTGACCAAGCCGCGCCCGCGGGCTGCGCCGCGCCATCCCGAAGTCCAGCAGACCTAGCGGCGCCGCCCGCCGGCACGCGCTTTCCCGCGGCTACTTGATGTCCTTCTCCCCAACGACAGGACATTGCGGGTTGTTGGGCAACTGGCCGACATTGATCAACTGAACGCGCCGGTTCTCCGCCGCCTTGGGCTTGCGCCGGTTGAGCAGCTGCTCCTCCCCCAGCCCCAGCGTGTCGACCCGCAGCTTGCCGATCCCGAACGGATTGATGAGCGCCTG
>CAYUBZ010000422.1:0-2021 GCA_964443205.1 uncultured Hyphomicrobium sp.
GGCGCCATCGAGGATCTCAAGGCGCACGGTGTCATCGACAAGCTTCTGAACGAGAACATTGCGCGCGTGGAAGCGGCAGCTTCAAAGCGGGTCTATTAGATTGAAAAAACCACGATCGACTGCTCCCCTTGGCGGTCCGATCCCGCATCCTGCAAAGGCGCCGCTGTCGGTGCGACAGCAGACCTGAAGGCCTACTTTCGCCCAGACCAAGATCTGAAGCAGGGTACGCTGCGGCCCGGAAGGGCGCTGGCGCACCCGATAGGATTCGAACCTATGACCTCTGCCTTCGGAGGGCAGCGCTCTATCCAGCTGAGCTACGGGTGCTTAACGCGGCGCCCTTGATAGCCGATCCGCCGGGCCCCGGCAAACGGGCGGTGACCGCAGCACCTGCCCCGAGGCCGCTCGTTGGCCCTCCTCTTGCGGGGTTTAAGGCCAGAACGGCCCGACAACCCGGCAAGAGGTCTTCCAATGTCTCAAAGTGCGACGTGGGTGTCCCAGCGTGACGCGTGGCGCGGCCTGCGCGCCCGCTTCCGCGCGCAGAGCAACCCGCCGGCGCCGCCCGCAGGGGCCGCGGACGAGCGCGTCGTCTGGTTCGACTACGCCAAGGGCATGTGCATCATCCTGGTCGTGATGATGCATTCGACACTGGGCGTCGGCGACGCCTTCGGCGGCGAAGGTTTCATGCATTGGGTCGTGGCCTTTGCCCGCCCCTTCCGTATGCCGGATTTCTACCTCCTGTCCGGCCTTTTTCTGTTCCGCGTGATCGACCGCGACTGGCGCACCTACCTCGACCGCAAGGTCGTGCACTTTGCCTATTTCTACGTGCTCTGGCTGGTGATCCTGATGGTCGTCAAGCAGGGCGCGGTGCTGGGCACCGATCCGCAGGCGTGGCTTGCCTCCTTCGCGCACGCGTTCGTGGCGCCCAATCCGAACCTGTGGTTCATCTACGTGCTGCCGCTGTTCTTCGTGACGACCAAGCTTGCCCGCATGATCGGCGTGCCCAATTGGGCGCTGTGGCTTGGCGCCGCGGCCGTGCAGACAATACCCATGCACACCGGCTGGGAAGCCATCGACGACTACGGCGCGCACTACTTCGTGTTCTTTCTCACCGGCTACATGTTGGCGCCCAAGGTGTTCCAGCTCGCCGCCTGGGCGCGCGAGAACATCGGCCTGGCGCTGATCGGCCTCTCGGGGTGGTTCGTTTTCAACTCCGTCATTGCCTTCGAGCCGTCGGGGCTCACCGGCATCGAGACCATCGCGCAAGTGCCGGGCCTGCGCATCGCCTTCGGCCTCATCGGCGCCGTCGCCGTGGTGACCATCGCCGCGTTGCTGTCGCGGCTCGACGCCGCGCGGTTCGTGCGCTACGCGGGCCGCAACTCCATCGTGCTCTACGTCTCGTTCGTGCTGCCCATGGCGGCGACGCGCATCGTGCTGTTGAAGAGCGGGCTCATCGAGAACATCGGTGTCGTCTCGCTCATCGTGACGGCCGTCGCCGTCGCCGTGCCGCTGACGCTGCACGCGCTCGTGCGCAATACGCGCTTCAAGTTCCTCTACGAGCGCCCGGACGCCTTCAAGATCGAGCGGCGCCTTCCCCCCGCGTCGGCCGCCGCTCCCACCACTGCCGCACGTCTTGCCCGCCCCAGCCGGAATCTCGGCCCTATGCCCCTCCCCTCGGCGGGGAGGGCCGGCTGATCATCCACAGCCAAGTACGGTGTCAGACCCTCAGGGTCTGACACCGCCGAGGTGGACCTGCTGACCGGCGGGGCGCGAGCGCCTATAGTCCGGCGCCATGAGCGCCCCCAAGAGCAAAGCCAAGCCCCAGCCTAGCCCCAAGCCGAAGGCCAAGCCCAAGAACGGCACCACCTTCACCGTCCCCGACGGCGAGGCGACGCCCATCGTCAAGGGTAGCCACGTCTATCTGGTCGACGGCTCGGGCTACATCTTCCGCGCCTTCCACGCGCTGCCGCCCCTGACGCGCCCCTCCGACGGCCTGCCCGTGGGCGCCGTGCACGGCTTCTGCG
>CAYUBZ010000423.1:0-2009 GCA_964443205.1 uncultured Hyphomicrobium sp.
TGATATCCGCCGTAGCCCACTTGGGCGTTTCCTCCCTAGACTTGGGCCGTTCGTGGCACGAACGGCCTTTTTTCCGTGAGGCCGGCCGCTGCAGCCGAGCCCCTCGTTTGCGTATGTGCAGCTCTGCAAAATTTGCATTTGAAAATTGTGCAATGCACCCTTAAGTTTTGCGATGCGACATCGCGAGCCTGGCTCGTTCTGTCGTAGCCCTCCTTGGGCGTTTCCTCCCTAGACTTGGGCCGTTCGAGACCCGAACGGCCCCTTTTCTTTTCTGGGGCCTCTGTCAGAGAGGTCCAAGGTGCCATTGCGGGTCTCGGGTGGCATCGGCAAGCCGCCGCGGTTGTCGTCCTGACGCCGGCGTCTTCTCCCGCGCCGCAACATGATCTCGACATAGCCAAAGCGCCCGGCGCCGTTTCCGGGTTGCGCGCGGGACCGACCGGTCACTCCGCTGCGGCACGGCGCGCGAGCACCGCGGGAAGCTCATTGAACAGCGGCCCCGACAAGCCTTGCAAATCACGCTGGAGCTCGGCGAAGGCCGCGGTCGGCCGCAGCGTCAGCTCGTTGAGATAAAGCCCGCGATTGATCTCGATCTGCACCGCGTGCACGTCGCGCGCCGGCCGGCCGTAGTGCTCGGTGATGTAGCCGCCTGCGTAGGGGCGGTTCATCTGCACCTCGTACCCGAGCCCGGCCAGCAGGTCCTTGAGGAAACGCGTGATCTTGCAGTCGGCGGAAGCGCCGAAGCGGTCGCCGAGGACGATGTCGGGGCGCGGGCCGCCGGCGGGCGCCATGGAGGCCGACGGCATCGAGTGGCAATCGAGCAGAATGGCGTAGCCGAATTGGCGCCGCGTCGTCTCGATGAGCTCTGCGAGCGCCGCGTGGAAGGGGATGTAGAGCCGCTCGACGCGGGCGAGCCCCGACGCCAGCGGCAGCTTCCTGTGGTAGATTTCCTCGCCGTCGGCGACGATGCGGGCAATGGTGCCGAGGCCGCCGGCGACCCGCACAGACTGCGTGTTGGCGAAGTCGGGAAGTGGCTCGACGAAGAGCTCGGGATCGAACTCATAGGGCTCGCGGTTCACGTCGAGGAACGCGCGCGGGAAACGCGCCGCGATCAGAGGGACGCCCTCGGAGGCTACCGGGCGGAACAGCTCATCGACGAAGCAGTCCTCCGATTTTCGCAACGACAGCGGGCTGAGGCGCGACAGCTCCAGGAAGGCGCGCGGGTAGATGTTGCCCGAGTGCGGCGAGCACAGGATGAAGGGGGCAACCTGCGGCTCGGGCGCGTTCACGAGATAGGGCGGCAGCAACTCGAGAGGGATTGAGGGACAGTCGTGCGAGGGCATGCGTTTTGCACAGGTTGTGTTGGCGGTTCGGTCGGCGGGGTGGCGCCCCGGTCAGTTGCTGCTTCGATCGCTGGTCGCTAGCCGAGGTTTGGGGCCACGCGACACGCCAGGACACCAGTGTTGATGCGCCCCAGCACATTTGGCCCCTTGCTCACTGTGCCAACCTGGCCTCAATATGTCCATTGGGAGGGCGCAGGGTCGCAAACCTCACTGGTGGAGAATTTCTGGTCGGGCCCAGGCCTGGGCTTTGGATTTCACGTTCCGTTTACCATACTGCCACCACAGTCGATCTCCCGAGTAAAGTCTGGAACCAATCAGTCTGCAGAGTAGTCGAGTAATGACCGCAAAGCCCTCTCGCGTCACCATCTCCCGTATCCTTCTGGCCGAGGACGACGAGTCCATGCGGGGCTTCCTCGTGCGTGCTCTCAAGAAGGCAGGCTACGAGGTTATCGATTTCGCCAACGGCGAGGAAGCCTACGAGCGCCTGAAGTCGGAGCCGTTCACGCTGCTGTTGACCGATATCGTGATGCCGCGGATGGATGGCATCGAGCTGGCCCGGCGGGCGAGCGAGCTCGACCCGGACTTGAAGATCATGTTCATCACCGGCTTCGCGGCCGTGATCCTGAACAACGATATCGCGGCCCCGAAGGACGCCCGCGTGCTGTCGAA
>CAYUBZ010000424.1:0-1987 GCA_964443205.1 uncultured Hyphomicrobium sp.
CCGTTTGGTTGTATCGATTGCGTTCGTGGTATGCGCCACAGCCGCCCTCAGCCCCGCAATGAGCGATGAGGCCTGCCCCGATCCGGAAGGTGCGCTTGGCGTATCGCGCATCGTGGAGATCGACGCCAAGTCGGGGCCGCTGTTCGGCCAGTTCAGCAAATACCAGCGCGAGCCGCGCTTCCTCGGGCCCAAGGAGGTTGTTCTGACCTTCGACGACGGGCCGTTGCCGCGCTACACCAAGCCCATCCTCGACGCGCTCGACAAGTACTGCACCAAGGCGACGTTCTTCAATGTCGGCGAGATGGCGATGGCCTACCCCGACATGGTCAAGGAGGTCATCGGCCGCGGGCACACCGTGGGCTCGCACACCTGGTCGCACCCCATGAACCTGCGCCGGCAGGGCATCGACCGGGCCAAGGATCAGATCGAGCGCGGATTTGCCGCCGTCGCGCTCGCCGCCGGCACGACGCCGATCGCACCCTTCTTCCGCTTCCCCGGCTTGAGCGATTCAGGTCCCATGCTCGCCTATCTGCAGGAGCGCGGCATCGCCGCCTTCACCGTCGACGTCGTGTCCAACGACAGCTACATCGGCAACCCGCGGCGGCTGATCCAGCGCACGCTCGCTCAAATCGAGAAGCAGAACGGCGGCATCGTGCTGTTCCACGACATCAAGGCGTCGACCGCCAAGGCCCTGCCGACCATCCTCGCCGAGCTCAAGAAGCGCGGCTACAAGGTCGTGCATCTGCGACCAAAGACCGGGTTCGAGCCGCTCCCGGCGCTGACGGCCGAGCTCGAGGCAAAGCTTGCTAAGGCGGAGGCCAAGCGCGGCACCCCCAAGCCCATGCCGCCCGTCACCGCCATCGCCGCAACCACGCTCGCCGCCGGCGAACCCGAGGTGACCGAGCTGGCACCTGCGCCCCGCGAGCGCACGCACGAGGGGGGAACGCATGCGACGGCCAGCGAACCCGTCGCCACAGACTCCAGTGCCGCACCACCGCAGCGCCGGACGCACAAGCACCGCCGCCACCGCAGGGGCACCGTCGCGGGCGAGTACGGGTCGATCCCGAGCCTCTCCAAGGCGATAACCGGCAACTACTAGCGGCCGCTTGGCGGTTCGCGCCGCGCCAATTCGACCAAAGTCGAATGTGCCGACCGGCAAGGGCTACGCGCCTGTCGGTACGCCCCTCCTGCGACCGAGCCCGCGTGCATGCTCGCCTGCGCCGCGCCGTCTGATTGTCGCACTTTGATCTGGGTCAAAGCGCGAAGGGCGCCTGAGAGAAAAAAGAGACGTAGGAAAGACTTCGATCTATCGACGAGGAAAAAGGGGGGAGCGCGATGCCGCCGAAAGAGGAGGTCGTGGCCTTTTCACACGCGATGACCCTGCTCGTCGCAGTCGCCGGCGTCTTGGGCGGGCTCGCGATCACCTTCGCCACCACCGACCCGGTGATGAAATTTCACGGCGCCCTCTTCCTGGCTTTCTGCGTTCTGGCCGGATACTGGGTCGCCACGCATCCGCGCGCCGGTCGCGCAAGCGAGCAGCAAAGCTACATGGACGGCCCCATCAAAGTCGCGACCATCGCGGCCGTGTTCTGG
Source organism: uncultured Hyphomicrobium sp. (assembly GCA_964443205.1). Lineage (GTDB taxonomy): Bacteria > Pseudomonadota > Alphaproteobacteria > Rhizobiales > Hyphomicrobiaceae > Hyphomicrobium_A. The sequence continues at coordinate 1,594 of CAYUBZ010000424.1, forward strand.
GGCGTCGTCGGCTTTCTTATTGGCGACATCATCGCCTGGCAGCTCGCCTACCCGGCCCTGAACCTCGACCTTCCCTGGACCAACTTCGGGCGCCTGCGCCCCGTCCACACCTCGGCGGTGATCTTCGCCTTCGGCGGCAACGTGCTGTTGGCAACCTCGCTCTATGTCGTGCAGCGCACCAGCAGAGCGCGCATCGCCGGCTACTGGGCCCCATGGTTTGTCGTCTGGGGCTATCAGCTTTTCATCGTGCTGGCGGCGTCGGGCTACGTGCTCGGCGTTACCGAAGGCCGCGAGTACGCCGAGCCCGAGTGGTATGTGGACATCTGGCTGACGCTTGTGTGGGTCGTCTACCTCCTGGTCTTCCTCGCCACGCTGTGGAAGCGCAAGGAGCCGC
>CAYUBZ010000425.1:0-1987 GCA_964443205.1 uncultured Hyphomicrobium sp.
GGAGGTGGACCGCTATTGGGAGAAGCTCTCCGAAGGCGGCGACGAGACAGCGCAGCAGTGCGGCTGGCTCAAGGACAAGTTCGGGCTGTCCTGGCAGATCGTGCCGGCGGGACTGGCCGAACTCTTGGGCGACAAGGACCCCGAGAGGTCGGGACGCGCCATGCAGGCCATGCTGCAGATGAAGAAGCTCGACATCGCGAAGTTGCGCCAAGCTCACTCGGGCTGAAACCGGCGGGTGGTCCCCGCACCCCGTTGACGGCGCGGCGATCGGAACGTAAGAAGCTGCCCATGAGCAGCTAGCCACCCTTCCTTTGCAGCAAGCCCCATGCCCGCGCGTGCGATGGCGCATGCGCGGTTGCATGTCTGCAAAGGAGAGCTCATGAACCGGATTTCCTTGCCTTTTCTGTTTCTGCCCTCGCACGCGGCCGCGCGCCTCATCGGTCGCGAGCGCGACACGGTCGCCGTGCTGGCGCTGCGCGCCATCCTCAAGACCCACAAGAGCCTCGAGGTCGCCCACCAGCAGATCCGCTATCGCGAGCACCACCTGGCGTTCTCCTCGCGCATCACCGCGGGCGGCGAGCTCGTCGTCGAGCTCGACGTCGGCGATGAGCGGCTCGCCGACCGGCTGGTTCTCGAGGACGAGCTGCGGGCCGCCGGGCGGAAGATGCGGGGCATCAGCAGCGAGGGGCGCCGCCGGATCGGCTGATGCGGGCCCCGAGACGCACCGGGGCCAAGCATGGGGAATGCTTGGTCTCGGTGCGGGCCGGTCTACGCCTTCCGACGTAGGCGGGCCATTTTTCATGCCGCTCTCGGTGGTCGGGTGGGCGCCCCCCCTGTCCTTATTCATTGCTAGGCGTCCCTCCCCCGTTGACGCATGTTGCCGCCAGCCAATTTGGCAGCCCCTTCATCCACTTGGGAGCGGACCTCATGAAAGTGCTTCTCACCGGCCATCGCGGCTACATCGGCACCGTGATGACACCGATGCTGCTGGCAGCCGGCCACGACGTCATCGGCTGCGACAGCGACCTCTACGAACGCTGCACCTTCGATGCCGGCGGTACCATTGTCGATGTTCCCACCATCTCCAAGGATGTGCGCGAGGTTGAAATCGCCGATCTCAGAGGTATCGACGCGGTCATTCATCTGGCGGCGCTCTCCAACGATCCGCTCGGCAACCTCAACCCCGACATCACCTACTCCATCAATCATCGCGGCAGCGTGCGGCTTGCCAAGCTCGCCAAGGACGCCGGCGTCGGCCGCTTCCTGTTGGCGTCGTCGTGCAGCAACTATGGCCAGGCCGGTGACGAGCTGGTCGACGAGACGGCGAGCTTGAGCCCCGTCACCGCCTACGGCCAGTCGAAGGTCTGGGCGGAGCGTGGCATCGCGCCGCTCGCCTCTGACGATTTCTGCCCCACCTACCTGCGCCCCGCCACCGCCTACGGTCTGTCGCCGCGCATGCGCTTCGACATCGTCTTGAACAACCTTGTCGCCTGGGCCGTCACGACCGGGCAGATCTACATGAAGTCGGACGGGTCGCCGTGGCGTCCCATCGTCCACATCGAGGATATCTCGCGGGCTTTCATCGCTGCGCTCGCCGCCCCACGCGAGAAGGTCTTCAACGAGGCGTTCAACGTCGGCCACACCTCGCAGAACTACCGCATCCGCGAGATCGCCGACATCGTCGCTGAGGTCGTCCCCGGATGCCGGGTGGAGTTCGCCACCGACGCCGGGCCCGACACGCGCTGCTATCGCGTGAGCTTCGAAAAGATTGCCCGCGTGCTCCCCGACTTCAAGCCGCAGTGGGACGCGCGCAAGGGCGCCGAGCAGGTTTACGAGGCCTACCGCTCCTCCAATCTCACGCTCGAGGAGTTCGAGGGCCCGCGCTATCAGCGCATCAGCCACATCAAGAAGCTGATCGGCGACGGTATCCTCGATAGCTCGCTGAGGCATGTAAAACGTGCTGCGGCCTGATCCGATAAGGACTGAC
>CAYUBZ010000426.1:0-1950 GCA_964443205.1 uncultured Hyphomicrobium sp.
GAGCGCCGCCTCGACGCGATCGTCTATCGCGCCAAGTTCGTCCCCACCGTTTTCGCCGCGCGTCAGTTTGTCAGCCACGGCCACGTCATGGTCAATGGCCGGCGCGTGACGGTGCCGAGCTACCGCTGCAAGGTCGGCGACGTGATCGAGGTGAAGGAGAAGGCGCGGCAGCTGGCGTTGGTGCTGGAGGCGATCAAGAGCCCCGAGCGCGACGTTCCCGACTACATCGACGCCGACCACAACAAGATGGTGGCGAAGTTCAACCGAATCCCGGCGCTGTCGGACGTGCCCTATCCCGTCCACATGGAGCCGAACCTGGTGGTCGAGTTCTACTCGCGCTAGTCGGCACCGTCGATCCCTGCAAGAGCCCGGGCCTCGGCTCGGGCTTTTCTGCGCCATTGCGGCTGGCTAGGTGGCCAGGATGGCATAGAGCCCCGCGGCGATGAGAGTCGCGCCGGTGAGCGGGGCGAGGCGCGCGCCAAAGGGGGCCAGCTTCTCGATGAGCACGAGGATCGCCAAGCCGGCGATCCACACCAAGTTCATGATGCCGGCTGCGAACAGCAGCAGCATCAGCGCCCAGCAGCACCCCAGGCAATAGGCGCCGTGCACGACGCCGAGGTGGAACGCACCGAGCCTGCCGGCCCGCCAGTGGCGCGACAAGAACTCGGCCGGCGAGCGGCAGTGCGCGAGACAGGTGGCTTTCAGCGGAGAGAGCTGGAAGAGCCCGGCGGCTATCAGCAGCCCCGCGGTCAGCCAGCGGCTGGTCGACCACATCCACATGCCGTGAACGACGCCGGCCTGCTCGAGCGCGAACTGCAGAGCGGTGGCCAGCGCACTGAAACCCAGCCAGCAGGCGAGATAGCCCGCAGCGAAGAACGCCGCCGGGACCAGCGAGCCCGGGATCTGCCCCCGCGCCTGGCCGTGGCGCACGACTCGCGCGTAGAGCAGGATCATCGGCGCGGCGCTGGGGATCATCATGGCGACCATCATGACCCACCACATGATCAGCATCGTCAGCCAGTAGGTGGCACCCCACTCGCCCGTCATCATCATGGACGGCCGCGGCGGGGGGAACTGCCACGTCGTCATGGCGATGGTGCTCATGCCGGTGCCGGCGCCCAGCAGCACGTAAAGCCAGGCGAGGCCCGTGATTGTCGCGAGCCCGAGGCCGATCAGCGCCTGCTCGCGGCGGACGATGCGCTCGGTGAGCGTCATTTGCCCCATGTCCTCGCGTCCGCTGCTAGCGCACGACACCGTTCTGGTTGAGGTGCAGATGGGCGAGCTGGGCGTAGCTGTCCTTGAGCTCGAACGGGACGGGGCCGGCAACGCGCGAGGTGCCGCTGCCGATCTCGGCGAGCGTGTACTCGAACCCGTCGGGCAGGTCGATGCGGGCACGGTGCTCCGCACCGGTGACGGGATTGCGGATGGGTTCCGCCGTCATGTCGATGAGGGTTCCGGCCTTCACGCGGCTGCGCCGGGCGTCGACGTCGATGTCGATCTCGATCGGCGCAAAGAGCGGGTCATGGAAGCGCTCCATGGTCGAGGCAAAGACGTTCCACACGGTCTTTCCGGGCTCGGTGTCTTCGCCAGAGAGGATGCGAAAGAGCGATTGGCGCTGGGCCTCGCTTGCCGTCTCATCGATGATTATGAGGCTTTCCCCGCGCCCCTCGTGCACGGCGCCCGGCCACTTGAAAATGGTGACGGCCTTGAGGCCATCGAGGCGCACGTCGCCGTGGTGACCTGCAGCGAAGGTGTAGGCGCCGATGCCGGTGCAGTTGCCATATGTCGGCAGCGCGTTGAACTGACAGGGGCAGCCGTAGGCGCAGTTGCAGTTGACGAACTCGGTGCCCTTGATCTCCCAGGGGGTCATTGGTGTTCTCCTTCAGGCCGCTATGGTTGGTATCGGGCGGTGGTGTAAGGGCGCCGTGAATATATGCCGCCCGCTGCTGC
>CAYUBZ010000427.1:0-1947 GCA_964443205.1 uncultured Hyphomicrobium sp.
TCAGGCTCTACGTTTTCGGGTCGGTCGTTTTGGTGCGGCCTGTAAAGGCAAGACGCGCCGGCGGACGCCGAGTTGTTGCGTCCATTTGAACTGGTCCTTTATCGGCCGATCACTCTTTAGGAGAGTCAGCCGTGCTCCAGCTGATCTTTAGCGTCTGCTCTATCGTTGAAGGGGCAACCTGCCACGAGTTGCCGCCCATTCCTCTTCAGGCGGGCACCTCGCTCATGGCGTGCGTGATGGCGTCGCAGATCGAAGGCGCCAAGTGGGTCAATGCGCACCCCAACCATTACATCAAAAAAGCGACCTGCAAGCCTGTCGGCCAAGTCGCCAAGATCTAGAGCCAGGAGCCCCGCGTGAGCGGTCAGGGCGCGGCGATTGTGCGGCCACGTGGCACACGCGTCACAGGGGCAATGTACGGCCCGCACCTGATATTTCCGCACGCAACCGCCATCTATCCCGGCTAGAAAGCGGCGTCTTGAGAATAACAACGGCGAGCGGGTTCGACATGCGCGATGTGTTTCTGGTCACCGGCGGATTTGTCTGCGTGGCCGGGGGGCTTTTTTTCCTGCCGCTGCCGACGCCGTTCGGAGTGCCGCTGCTGCTGCTGGGGGCGGCGTTGATCATGGCGGGCAGTGCGATCGCGCGCCAACTCATGAAACGCTTCCGGACCAAGAATGACCGCGCGCATCGGTGGCTGGCAAAAGGCGAGCCCTACCTTCCGCGGTTTCTCAGGGCCACATTCCGCCAGACACACCCCGACTGATGGCTTGACGAGACGCGACATAGCCAGGCGGCAACGCGCGAGCGGTGCGGCATCACCCAACCGTGTCGCGGCGCCTGCGGTATTCTCCCGGCGTGCATCCGAACGCCGCCTTGAACCGGCGCGCGAAATGCGACAGATCCGCAAAGCCCCAGCTGAAGGCGATCTCGCCGATCATTCTATGTGCTTGAGCGGGGTCGTCCAGGGCGCGCCGGCAGCGCTCCAAGCGCCGCCCGATGATGTAGCGCTCGAGGCACGTGTCCTCCTGCGCCAGCAGCGAATTGGCGTAGCGGACGCTGATCCCCGCCGCGGCCGCCGCAACGGCCGGTTTGAGGTCGGGATCGTGAAGCCGCGCCTCGATGCTTCGCTTTAGCAACGTGAGCATGACGGAACGCCGTGACGAAAGGTTGAAGCCGTGGGTCTCCCTTTCACTGGCGAACGCCAGCGCCACAAGGTCGAGCGCTTGATCGGCAATTTTACAGGCCGCGGCATCCGGGAGGACATCGACGCGACTGGGGAGCATGCTGAGAAAACCGGATGCCAATCCGGAGATGGGCCCTCGCCCATCGAGGGCGTGGCAGGCCCAAGCGGCAGGATCCCCCATGCGCGCTTCCAGCTCCTGCCGGCGCACCCTGACAGTCACCGTTCGACTTCTTTGCTTAAGGTGCGCAGTGAACGGCCGTCGTGGGTCGAGTATGAAGAAACCGCCGGGCTCTATGACGGTCTGCCGCTCGTCCTGAATATTCGTCGCTCTTGTGGCCAGCTGCAGGCAGATAAAGACGTCATCACTTTCAGCTTGCCGAATGTCCTGCGGGCTGCGACCGCTTCGGTGCGGATCGCTTTCATACTCGCAGATGCCCAGGCTCCCGATCGTGCCACAGGAAAGGCGCGCTCGAAAAACTGACCCGCTGTCAGGGGCCAGCGCGTACTTGACAAAACCTTGTGTGACGACCTCGACCCAATAGGAGACGGCGTCGCGCGGGTGCACATCCTCCGTCGAGTAGACGACTGCCATGGCCAACTCCGCGCCGGTCGGAACCGGTCACATGGTAGCGCCGAGTCGGCTCGAAGCCTGGGGCATAAAAACCACAGCTCTGCACCGCCTTAGCGGCTGCCGAGCGGCGTCCAGATCACCTGCTCGATGTGCGTTGGCCCTATGGCGCGTTTGTGGCCGGCGAGGGCGGCGC
>CAYUBZ010000428.1:0-1930 GCA_964443205.1 uncultured Hyphomicrobium sp.
AGTCTTCGAAGTTGTAGCCCATCCACGGCATGAACGCGACGAGCACGTTCTTGCCCAGCGCCAGATCGCCCAGGTCGGTGGAGGGACCGTCGGCGATGATCTCGCCGGCGTCCACTGCATCGCCGACGTGCACCAGCGGGCGCTGGTTGATGCAGGTGTTCTGGTTGGAGCGCTGGAATTTGCGCAGCCGGTAGATGTCGACGCCGGGCTTGGAAGGATCGGTCTCCTCGGTTGCGCGGATGACGATGCGGGTGGCGTCCACCTGGTCGACCACGCCCGTGCGCCGCGCGGCAATGGCGGCACCGGAGTCGCGGGCGACCACCTCCTCCATGCCAGTGCCGACGAGCGGCGCCTCCGCCTTGATCAACGGCACCGCCTGACGCTGCATGTTGGAGCCCATCAGCGCCCGGTTGGCGTCGTCGTTCTCGAGGAACGGGATGAGGGCCGCCGCCACCGAGACGAGCTGCTTGGGCGACACGTCGATGTAGTCGACCTTGTCGGGCGACACGAGCACGACGTCACCCGAATAGCGGCAGGTGATGAGGTCGCCCGTCAGCCGCCCCTTGGCGTCGACCTCGGCGTTGGCCTGGGCGACGTGGTGGCGCATCTCCTCCATGGCCGACAGGTAGACGACCTCGTCGGTCATCTTGGAGTGCACGACCTTGCGGTACGGGCTTTCGATGAAACCGTACTTGTTGACGCGCGCAAACGTGGCGAGCGAGTTGATCAGGCCGATGTTGGGGCCTTCCGGCGTCTCGATCGGGCAGATGCGCCCATAGTGCGTGGGGTGCACGTCGCGCACCTCGAAGCCCGCCCTTTCGCGGGTGAGACCGCCCGGGCCCAGCGCCGAGAGACGCCGCTTGTGGGTGATCTCCGACAGCGGATTGGTCTGGTCCATGAACTGCGACAGCTGCGAGGAGCCGAAGAACTCGCGCACGGCGGCTGCCGCCGGCTTGGCGTTGATCAGGTCCTGCGGCATCACCGTGTCGATGTCGACCGAGCTCATGCGCTCCTTGATGGCGCGCTCCATGCGCAACAGCCCCACCCGGTACTGGTTCTCCATCAGCTCGCCCACCGAGCGCACGCGCCGGTTGCCCAAGTGGTCGATGTCGTCGATGTCGCCCTTGCCGTCGCGCAGATCGACGAGCGTCTTGATGACGGCGAGGATGTCCTCCTTGCGCAAGACCCGCATCGTGTCGGGCGCATCGAGCTCCAGACGCATGTTCATCTTCACGCGGCCGACCGCGGAGAGGTCGTAGCGCTCCGGGTCGAAGAACAGCGCGTGGAACAGGTTGGTCGCCGCCTCGATCGTCGGCGGCTCACCGGGCCGCATGACCCGGTAGATGTCCATCAACGCCTCTTCCGGGTTGGCGTTCTTGTCGATGTGCAAGGTGTTGCGGATGAAGGGCCCGATGTTGACATGGTCGATGTCGAGGATGGGGAATTCCTTGACCTTCTGGTCCCTCAATTCGGCCAGCAGCTCCGCGCTGAGCTCGTCGCCCGCCTCGGCATGGATGGTGCCGGTCTCCAGATCGATGATGTCCTCGGCGATATAGCGCCCGGCCAGATCGTCGGAGTGAACCAGCACCTCCTTGAGGCCGCCCTCGGCCAGTTCGCGGGCCTTGCGCGCGGTGATCTTCTCGCCGGCTTTGATCACGACGTCGCCGGTCTTGGCGTCGGCAAGATCGCCGGCCGGCGTCATGCCGCGCATCTTGTCGGGCACGAACGGCATCTTCCAGCCGCGCTTCGACTCCTTGATGGCGATGTGATTGTAGAACGTCGCCAGGATCTCCTCGTCATTGAGCCCCAGCGCATACAGGAGCGTCGTGACGGGCAGCTTGCGGCGCCGGTCGATGCGCACATAGACGTTGTCCTTGGCGTCGAACTCGAAGTCGAGCCAGGAGCCGCGGTAGGGAATGATGCGCGCGGC
>CAYUBZ010000429.1:0-1917 GCA_964443205.1 uncultured Hyphomicrobium sp.
CCCATATTGAAGTCGGAGACGGCGACGATGTTGAACACGTCGAGATCGTACTCGCGGCCGAAGCGGACCTCGTCCCAACGCATGGCGCGCTTCAAGCTATCCATCGCCCAGGCGGCGCGCTCCTCCTTGCCATGCTCCACGTAGATGGCGAGGTCGACTGAGCGCCCCGACATGGTGCGGAAGCTCGACGCGATGGGGGCCAGATCGCCGCCGACGAGGGCGAACAGATACGAGGGCTTGGGGAAGGGGTCGCGCCAGATCGCGTAGTGGCGCTTGCCGCCGGCAAGTGTGCCGCGCTCCAAAAGGTTGCCGTTGGAGAGCAGTACGGGGGCCTCGTGCGGGTCGGCCTCGATGCGCACCGTATAGGTGGCGAGCACGTCGGGCCGGTCGAGGAAGTAGGTGATGCGCCGGAAGCCTTCGGCCTCGCACTGCGTGCAGTAGACGTTGCTGGTGCGGTAAAGACCCTGCAGCGCCTTGTTGGCCTGCGGATTGACGAAGGTGGTGATCTCGAGCGTGAAGGGCTTCGACGGCGTCTTGGCAAGCGTCAGTGAGGTGTCGGTGAGCTTGTAGTCCTTCTTTGAGAGCGGCTTACGATCGAGCTTGATCTCGTCGAGATCGAGATGCTCGCCGTCGAGCCGCAGCGGCTCCCGGCGTGCGGACGCCTTGGGGTTGGGGCGGACGGAGAGGCGAGCGCGAATACGCGTGCGGATGGGATCGAGGTTGAAATCGAGGTCGACCTTGTCGATCAGGTACGCCGGCGGGCGGTAGTCCTTGAGGCGGATGGGGCGGGGCGTCTCGGGCTTCATGCGGCTCACCGGGGCGCGCGTGGGCATGGTCCAACGCCCAAGGAGAGACGCCGGCCGCCAAGCGGCGATGGTCGATCGTGGACGAAATACTACCTGGCGCTGCTTATCACGTCATGACCGGCGAGGGAAAAATTCGCTGATGGCAGCCATCCCTTAACGCGCGGTAAGCCTTGCCGCGGGTTTTAGCGGCGGGCGGCCTTGATCGTCTCGCAGAGCATAACGGGCGAGATGGGTTTGGTGAGCACCTGCTGGCGATCGTTGCGACGGACCAGCACGCGCGGGTATCCGGTAATGACGATGAACGGAATATCCCGCGCTTCGAGCGCACTTTGCAGTGGGTCGCTGGTTTGGTCGACCAGGGCATAGTCGAGAACGGCAACGTCGATCTTGTACGCGTCGAGGCACTCCAGGGCCATAGAGACGGAGGTGAACGGACCCAGTATTTCGGCGCCAGCCGCGATCAGGCGGTCGCAATAGTCGACAGCGACCAGCATCTCGTCCTCGACTATGAGGACTTTGCAGCCAGCCAGGTCCTTGACTTCGTCCGCGGTAATCATTGGGGTGCCATTCGTCTGAGGTTCTAAGTTCTCAGGCGACAACGCGGGGCCTGGCATACTCGTTCCGGCGCAAAGGGATGGCTGGCGCGAGCCCGGTCGAAAGGGCTTAGGGCCGGGCCCGTCTCGCGCTAAGGCACTTGCAGTGCGGGTGATCTCGGGCCATGTCAAAGCTCCGCCCGTGACTTTATCGCCTTGTGAGCATATCGCCGTGGCTGCCCTGACCCACACCTTCTGCGTTGCGCCGATGATGGACTGGACGGACCGGCACTGCCGCGTCTTCCACCGTCTCCTGACGCGGCGTGCGCTCCTCTACACGGAGATGATCACCGCGGCGGCCGTCCTGCACGGGGATCGCGCGCGCCTGCTGGCGCGCGATGACTGCGAGCACCCGGTCGCGCTGCAGCTGGGCGGCGCTGACCCGGGCGCACTCGCGCAAGCCGCGGCGATCGGCGAAAGCTTCGGCTACGACGAGATCAACCTCAACGTCGGTTGTCCGTCGGACCGGGTGCAGGAGGGCCGCTTCGGCGCCTGCCTGATGGCCGAGCCCGACCTGG
>CAYUBZ010000430.1:0-1913 GCA_964443205.1 uncultured Hyphomicrobium sp.
CGTCAGGGCGAGAAGATGTCCGCGATCGCGTCGGCGATGTTGCCCGCTCCGGAGGCCTGGCTCGGACGCGCCGGCCCCGGCCGGCTCTGCTCGGTGCCGGCCGCCACCTCGGCGTCATAGCTGCGCGTCTCGAAGCGGACCTTGCGGCCCAGAAGCGCCGCACCGACGCGCGCGTCGAGACCGTAGAGATCGCCGAAGGTGCGCAACTTGCCTTGGTAGTCGACCATCGCGGTAAAGTACGTCACGTGCACCGGAATATGGCTCGTCAGCGCCACCTCCCGGCTGCCGCCGCCAAACATGCTTGCGACCTTTGCCGCCGGCCAGCCCTTGTCCTCGGCGAGAAGGACCTCGGCGAGCCGGCGCGGATTGCCCACCCGCATGCAGCCGTGACTGAGGCCCCGGAACGATCTTGCGAAGAGACCGCGCTCGGGCGTGTCGTGCATGTAGACGTCGTGCTTGTTGGGGAACATGAACTTGATGGCGCCGAGCACGTTCGTCGGCCCCGGCGGCTGCCGGAAATCATAGGCCCCGATATTGGCGCTGCTCCAGTCCACCTGATTGGGGTTGATCGGACGGCCTTGGTAGTAGGCTTGCAGGTGATGCGCATCGAGCACGGCCTGGCTCGATGGCGCGCCCGTGAACAAACCAAGCAAGCCGCCGCCTGAGCTGTTGCGCAACTGCGGAAGCAGCTCCTTGCGCTTGATGCCGTCGGGCACACCCCAGCTCGGGTGAAAGACGATCGTCTTCATGTCGGCCGAGAACGAGGGCGTCGGCCATGCCGGCTGGCCGGCGACGATCCTGTCGGAGTTGATGATCTTGCCGTCCTTGACGACGCGGGTGAGGAACTCGGGCACGTTGCTCCAGACGTAGAGCTTGCCGAGGTCGACGGGCATCCAGCGCCAGCGCTCCATGTTGACGAGGATGCGATCGATGTCGGCGCCGGCACGCGCGCTTACAGGTCTCGGCTGGCGGTTGCCGGAACGCTGCGACTGAAGGGCCGCCTCCTGCAGCTTCTCACCGTAGACAATCCCCCTATCGTTTCCATCCGCCGGTGAATTGCGCGCCCCTTCGCTGCCGTCGGAGGCGCGCAACTTCAAGAGCAGCTGGCGCAGTTTCTCGAACTGCTCGTGCTTGGGGTGCAGCGACCTCAGGTAGGCGTCGGGCGCGTCCGTGGCCGCGAGGTCAGTGAGAACGAGCTTGGGCGGCCGGACCGGTGGCGTGTGGTCCAAGAGCTTGGAGATGCGCGAGGGATCGCGGATGCGTCCGCCGCGCGCGTAGCGCGCGTACTTGAGGACGGCCAGCGTCAGCTTGATCTCGGCTGCGGCCGCGGTCTGCGGTGAGAGGTGTCCAAGAGACAGCTCCGGCACGGGGAAATCGTTGGCGCGCAGCCCCCAGTCGTCGGCGTTGCCGAGCTCGGTGATGACAGCGGCGCCCTTCTCGGAGAACCCGGTCTCGGTAATCCAGAGGAGCGGCCCGCTCCGCGCCGCGTAGAATGCGGCCGCTGCGGCGCGATCGTCCGCGTTGGCCCGCTTGGCCTGTGCGGGCAACAGCTTGCGCAGCATGATGAGAGCGGGGCTGGGGGGTGCGCGCGTATCTGGCTGCGCTTGCTCCCCGTGGGCCGCCGCATCGGGGACGTGCTGTGTCGCAGGACCGCGCAGGTGGGCCAGCCGCCACCAGACACCGGCAACGAGGACGACGGCGGTGGCAGCCACGAACCAATAAGAGAGCTTCAACAGCCCTGATCGCACGAGACCCCCGAAGGTTGGCGTGCCGCAGGGTGAGCCAAGCAAAGTTTAGTGGTCCTGATGTGGCAACTTAGTGTGGCCCTTGCCACTTTTGTGAGGGCGGCGCGGGACTTACCGCACCAGCAGCAGCGGGCACTCGAGCGCGGACGCTAAGGGCCGCAAGCTCGT
>CAYUBZ010000431.1:0-1909 GCA_964443205.1 uncultured Hyphomicrobium sp.
GTGAGCGGCACCCAGCCGCCCTCGAACACCTTGAGGAAGTTGGCGGTCAGGAACGTCTGCTCGAGGAACAGCAGCGGAATGACGAGCAGCAAGGTGCGCCACAGCGGCCACTTCCAGAATTGCCAGATGACGAAGAAGGCGAGGAGGGTGTCGATCACCATCGCCGCCGTCACCGATACGCCGTATGCCGCCGCCAGATTGGAGGACGAGCGGAAGATGACGACCACGATCAGCACGCCGATGAGCAGCATCCAGTTGACGCGCGGCATGTAGATCTGGCCCGAGACGGCCTCGGAGGTGTGCGTGATGCCGAAGCGCGGCAGAAGCCCAAGCTGGATCGCCTGTCGCGTCAGCGAGAAGGCGCCCGTGATCACCGCCTGGCTGGCGATGATGGTCGCAGCCGTCGCGAGAATGACCATGGGGATGAGCGCCCACTCCGGATAGAGAAGATAGAAGGGGTTCTCCAGCGCTTCGGGATGGGCTAGCAGGAGCGCCCCCTGGCCGAAATAGTTGAGCGTGAGCGCCGGCAGGATCAGCCCGAACCAAGCGGTCTGGATCGGCTTGCGGCCGAAGTGTCCAAGATCGGCGTAGAGCGCTTCCGCGCCCGTCACGGCGAGAAAGACGAGGCCCAGCACCGTGAGGCCGATCAGGCCGTGCCGCAAAAGGAACCGCACGCCGTACCAAGGATTGACGGCGACGAGCACCTCCGGGTTGATGAAGAGATGCACGATCCCGCCGAGTGCCAGCACCAAGAACCACACGACAGTGATGGGCCCGAAGAAAGACGCCACCTGCGCCGTGCCCCGCGATTGCGCGGTGAACAGCATGATCAGGATCGCCAGCGAGAGCGGCATCACATACTGCTGGAAGGCAGGCGACACCAGCGTCAAACCCTCGACGGCGGAAAGAACAGAGATGGCGGGAGTGATGACGGCGTCGCCGTAGAAGAACGAGGCGCCGGCGATGCCGAGCCCCATGATGACCGGGGCACTGCGCTTAGCGACCGACTGGCCCAGCGCCATGAGGGCGAACATGCCGCCCTCGCCCTTGTTGTCGGCGCGCAGCAGGATGACGACGTACTTCAGCGTCACAATGAGCAAGAGCGCCCACAGAATAAGCGAGAGCACGCCGAAGACCGCCTCGCGGCCGGCGAAGCTCGTGGCCTTGGCGGCGATGACCGCCTCGCGAAAGGCATAGAGCGGGCTCGTGCCGATGTCGCCATAGACGACGCCGACGGATCCCAGGACGAGCGGCCAAAAATGCTTGTCGGGAGTGCCGTCGGGCATGCCTTGATCGGCGCCCTTCGCCACGTGCGATTGTGCCACGTCGGCACCTCACATTGAGCTGGCTGCAGTGCAGCAATGGCCGGCGCTTCTAACCCCTAACGCGACTGGAGGGGAACCCCCTAAATCGCTCGTCCCCCCGCTTCACGGCCTTGACAATAGGGCAAGACTCTGGGGCGGGGAGAAGGCGCATACCGCAGTGCGTCATGCAAGAGTAATGTTGTTGCACTGCCTGAAAATTCTCTTTTGCCGCTGCGCAGCGGGAGATCCGCGCTCAGGCCGCACCGTCCATAGCTTCCAGCTCGTCGATCATGCCCTCGATGACCTTGAGGCCCTTCTGCCAGAACTCCGGCTTGGAGGCATCGAGGCCGAAGGGCGCCAGCAGCTCGGAATGATGCTTGGAGCCGCCGGCTTTGAGCATGTCGAAATACTTGGCGACGAAGCCCGGGTGCGCCTCCTCGTAGAGGCCGTAGAGCGAGTTCACGAGGCAGTCGCCGAACGCATAGGCGTAGACGTAGAACGGCGAATGGATGAAGTGCGGCACGTAGGTCCAGAACACCTCGTAGCCGGGCTTCAATTCGATTGCCGGTCCCAAGCTCTCCGCCTGCACCTCCAGCCAGATGGCG
>CAYUBZ010000432.1:0-1895 GCA_964443205.1 uncultured Hyphomicrobium sp.
TCTCGAGCTCCGACCTCATCCCCGTGATTGCGCCGATCGGCATCGGGCGCGGCGGGGAGACGCTCAACATCAATGCCGACACCTTCGCCAGCGCGCTCGCCGCCCGCATGAAGGCGAAACGCCTGCTTCTCCTCACCGACGTGGAGGGCGTCCGCGACAAGAACGAGCAGCTTGTCGAAGAACTCACCGTCGAGGAGGCGCGCAGACTGATCAAAGATGGTATCATTTCGGGGGGCATGATCCCCAAGATCGAGGGATGCATCGAGGTGGTGGAAGCGGGCGTGGAGGCGGTCGTCATCATCGACGGACGCGTGCCACATTGCGTGTTGCTCGAGCTGTTCACCGCCCACGGCGTCGGCACGCTGGTCGGGCGCACGCACCACAAAGCGAGGCTTCGGGCAAAGTGAGCGTCCCTTACGAGCGTCAAGCCCTGCGACACGCCGACCCGCGCACACAGTCGGAGCGAAACGTTGCCGACGCTGGCTCGGACGCCCAGTCGGCGCCGCCCGTGGAGGAGACACGCGAACCCAGACGCACCTTCGCCCGGACGACCGCCTGGATTTTCGATCTCGACAACACGCTCTATCCGGCCGGATGCAACCTCTTCGCCGAGGTCGACATGCGGATGGGCGCCTACATCGCCAAGCACCTCGGCGTTCCCTTCGCGCATGCGCGTCACCTGCAGAAGAGCTACTACCGCCAGTTCGGCACGACGCTGTCGGGGCTGATGCACGTCCACAAGGTCGAGCCGCAATCGTTTCTCGACTATGTGCACGACATCGATCTATCGCCGGTGCCGGAAGCGCCGGAGCTGGCGGCCGCCATCGCCGCGCTGCCCGGCCGCAAGCTGATCTACACCAACGGGTCGCGCCGCCACGCCGAGCGCGTTGCCGAGAAGCTCGGCGTGCTGCACCTGTTTGAGGACATCTGCGACATCGCCGCCTGCGGGTTCGTGCCCAAACCAGAGCCCGATGCCTTCCGGCGCATGGTCGAGCGCCACGGAGTCGCCTCCGAGCAAGCCGCCATGTTCGAGGACATGCCGCACAACCTCGAGGCGCCGCATGCGCTCGGCATGACCACGGTCCTCGTGCACTCGGAGTATCCCGACCACCCCGCGCAGATGCAGATGCGGAACTGGGCCAGTCTGCCCCAGCACATCCATTATGCGACGGACTGCCTCACGGCATTTCTGCGTGAAATCCAGCCCGAGCCCGCGCCTACGAAGTGAAACCTGAGCGCGTGGTGGCCGTACCCCTTTCGAGTGGTTGCGATGCTGAAAGAGATCGCCGCCGCCGAGCTTACAGCGCTTCTGGCGCGCGTCGCCGCGCGCGACCGGGAAGCGTTTGCTGTCGTCTATCGGTCGACCTCAGCCAAGCTGTGGGGCATCATCTTGCGCATCCTGCCGCGCCGGGACGTGGCGGAGGACGTGCTGCAGGACGTCTACGTCAGGATTTGGGAGCGCGCCGGCAGCTTCGATCCGGCCAAGGCGTCCCCCATCACCTGGATGGCATCGATCGCCCGCAACCGGGCGATCGACGAGATACGCCGGCGCCGGCCGGTGTCGATCGAGGAGACGCCCGAGGCGCTCGAGATGGCGGATAGCGGCGCGGACCCCTTGGAGAGCGCGCAGCAGAGCGAGGAGCTGCGGCGGCTCAAGGTGTGCCTCGAGGGGCTCGAGCCGGAGCGGCGCGAGATGGTGCTGCTCGCCTATTATTCGGGGCTGAGCCGCGACGAGCTCGCCCAGCGGTTTTCAACCCCGGTTAACACCATCAAGACGTGGCTGCATCGCAGCCTGGCGCAACTGAGGAAGTGTTTGGGCTCATGACGGACGAGCAAGACATCGACATGCTCGCCGCGGAGTACGTGCTCGGCACGTTGCCCGCCGATGAGCGCGC
>CAYUBZ010000433.1:0-1892 GCA_964443205.1 uncultured Hyphomicrobium sp.
CGCACCAAGGTCTACGAGGCGATCGTCAGAGGCGACGACACGTTCGAGGCGGGCGTGCCGGAAAGCTTCAACGTTCTCGTCAAGGAGATGCGGGCGCTGGGGCTCAACGTCGAGCTGGAAAGCGCCGACGTGCGTGCCATCCCGCCCCCGGAGGAAGAGACCCAGGAGCAGCCGCTGCCCCAGCTGCCGCCGGCCGCTGCCGAATGAGCTGTTGAGAATGCCTCCCGGGGCGCAACGAGGGCCCCGGGTTTAAGGCGCGCAGCGCGTTGCGCGCGAGATCATGAAGGGCTCACCGACGCCGGAGCCCGTTTCCGCGAGGGTCGCGCGACCCGATCCTCGCACCCTTGATACGGGGCGAAAGCCGCGCGCCCCGAATGGAGAGACTGAATGAACGAGATCACCAACCTGTTCAAGACGCAAGCGCCCCTGCCGACCTTCGACCAGATCAAGATCTCGATTGCGAGCCCCGATGACATCATGTCGTGGTCGTTCGGCGAGATCAAGAAGCCAGAGACCATCAACTACCGCACCTTCAAGCCCGAGCGCGACGGCCTCTTCTGCGCGCGCATCTTCGGCCCCATCAAGGACTACGAGTGCTTGTGCGGCAAGTACAAGCGCATGAAGTACAAGGGCCTGATCTGCGAGAAGTGCGGCGTCGAGGTGACGCTCGCCAAGGTGCGCCGCGAGCGCATGGGCCACATCGAGCTCGCAGCCCCGGTGGCGCACATCTGGTTCTTGAAGTCGCTGCCCTCGCGCATCGGCCTTCTGCTCGACATGCCGCTCAAGGATCTGGAGCGGGTGCTCTATTTCGAGAACTACATCGTCGTCGAGCCGGGAATCACGGCGTTCAAGGAAAAGCAGCTCTTGAGCGAGGAGGACTACAACCGCGCGCTCGACGAGCACGGGCCCGACAGCTTCACCGCCGGCATCGGTGCCGAGGCGATCCGCGAAATGCTTTCAGGGATGGATCTGCCCAAGATCCGCGACGAGCTGCGCCAGGAGATCGCCGAGGCGACGACCGACCTGAAGCCCAAGAAGCTCGGCAAGCGCTTGAAGGTCATCGAGGCGTTTCTGGAGTCGGGCAACCGGCCGGAGTGGATGATCCTCACGGTCGTTCCCGTGATCCCGCCCGAGTTGCGCCCGCTCGTCCCCCTCGACGGCGGCCGCTTCGCCACCTCGGACCTGAACGACCTTTACCGGCGCGTGATCAACCGCAACAACCGCCTGAAGCGCCTGATGGAGCTCAGGGCGCCCGACATCATCATCCGCAACGAGAAGCGGATGCTGCAGGAGGCGGTCGACGCGCTGTTCGACAACGGCCGGCGCGGGCGCGTCATCACGGGCGCCAACAAGCGGCCGCTGAAATCGCTTGCCGACATGCTGAAGGGCAAGCAGGGCCGTTTCCGCCAGAACCTGCTCGGCAAGCGCGTCGACTACTCGGGCCGCTCGGTGATCGTGGTGGGGCCTGAGCTGAAATTGCACCAGTGCGGGCTGCCCAAGAAAATGGCGCTCGAGCTGTTCAAGCCGTTCATCTACGCGCGGCTGCAGGCGCAGGGCCAGGCGGCGACCGTGAAGCAGGCCAAGAAGCTGGTCGAGAAAGAGAAGCCGGAGGTTTGGGATATCCTCGATGAGGTCATCCGCGAGCACCCGGTGATGCTGAACCGCGCGCCGACCTTGCACCGGCTGGGGATCCAGGCCTTCGAGCCGATTTTGATCGAGGGCAAGGCGATCCAGCTGCATCCGCTCGTCTGCGCCGCCTTCAACGCCGACTTCGACGGCGACCAGATGGCGGTGCACGTGCCGCTGTCGCTGGAAGCGCAGCTCGAGGCCCGCGTGCTGATGATGTCGACCAACAACATCCTGCATCCGGCCAACGGCTCGCCCATCATCGT
>CAYUBZ010000434.1:0-1886 GCA_964443205.1 uncultured Hyphomicrobium sp.
CACTCTGTCGTCGTTGCACGAGCCCGCGTCAGAAACAAACGGTGGGGCCTGACCATTCTTGATCCTTCCGCAGGCTCAGGGACCTTCTTGGCGCACTACTTGGCAAACTACAAAGGGCCTGCGAGCGATCCGCTGACGATCATCGCAGCCGACGTCAGCCCTCTCGCGGTTGAGTTCTGCGAAGCCGGGAATGTCCCGAACGATGTTGAAGTAGGAGGGCAGGCGTTGCCCACCTTGAGCCGTTAGGCTCGGGGTGTCGAATCCGCGAAGGAGAGCAACGCCATGATGATTCCTACCACGACTTCACCGATGACATTGGTGCCCAGCCTTGAAGCGGCTTGGCGAGATGTGGACAGCTCATTCGAGCGCTTCTGTCTGACCGCCGGCATCGGAGCGCTGGAGCAGATGCTGTGCGAGGACGCGCAGGGGCTTGCTGGTCCGCGCCATAGCCGCAGCCGAGCGCGCGTTGGCCAGCGCTGGGGCGCGACGCAGGGGAAGATCGGCTTCCACGGCGGCAAGGTCGTCGTGCGCCGGCCGCGGCTGCGCAGCGACGGCCATGAAGTCGGGCTACCGACCTGGAAGGCAGCCCAGGCCGAGGACTGGCTCGGCCGCTGGGCGATGAACCTGATGCTGATCAACGTATCGACGCGCAAGCTCAAGCGCGCCGTGCGATTGCCCGATGGCGACCTGCCGGTCATTGCCGGTGACGGCACCTCGAAATCGGCGGCCTCGCGCCGGTTCGTGGCGCTGTCTGCCGAGCGCATGGCCGCATGGATGGCCTCGGACCTGTCGCGGCTCGATCTTCTGGTGATCCAGATCGATGGCCTGCATATCGGCGACGACCTGGTCCTGGTCGGCGCCCTCGGTATCGACGGGGAAGGCAACAAGCATCCGCTTGGCCTCGTCGAAGGAGCGACGGAGAATGCTGCCGTCGTGCAGGCGCTCATCGACAACCTGATCGAACGCGGCCTCGATCCCAAGGTCTGCCGACTGTTCATCGTCGACGGCGCCAGGGCGCTGACCAAGGTGATCCGTGCCACCTTCGGCCGGCAGACGCCGATCCAGCGCTGTCAGATTCACAAGGCCCGTAATGTGATCGAGCGGCTGCCCAAGCCGCTCCATGCTTCGGTGCGCAAGGCGCTGCGACAAGCCTGGGAACTCGACGATGCCGACAAGGCCGAACGGCTGTTGCGTAATCTCGCCCGCCGGCTCGAACACGAGGCACCCGGCGTTGCTCGCAGCATCCTCGAAGGGCTCGACGAGATGCTGACCGTCAACCGCCTTGGTCTGCCAGTGCAGCTTCGCCGCTCACTCGCTTGCACCAACTCGATCGAAAACGTGATGGGCACCGTGCGCCGCGTGTGTCGCAACGTGAAGCGATGGCGAAATGCCGGCATGGCGTTGCGTTGGACCGCCGCCGGCATGATGGAAGCGGCCAAGGGCTTCCGACGCCTCAAGGCGCACAAGCAGCTGCCGATCCTCAAAGCTGCGCTGGCTGCCCATCGCGACAAGCACGCGACCAAACAGAAACTTGAGGAGAACCGGCAAGCCGCATAGCCTCATCAACCGGCAACGCTCATTCCGCCGAGTTCAACAAAGCGCGGGACATCCCCGTTTTTCGGGCCGCGAAGCGTAGTGCGCGGAGACGGTCCCAAACAGGGAGGCCGGCGTCATCAGCTGCCGCTCCGCAAGAGATGCGCGGACGCGTTCGAAAACAGGCCAAGCCGCCTCTCGCTGTTTGGAGCCCAGCTTTATGCGTCTTCCCATTCGCGGAACCGCGGCATATGCGTCGATGTCGCCAACTTGCCAACCGTCGACGACGTTCACCCATTCAGACAGCAGGAACTGTTGCGAGAGCGAACCGACCTATGCGGTTTCGGCCGCTT
>CAYUBZ010000435.1:0-1871 GCA_964443205.1 uncultured Hyphomicrobium sp.
GTCCTTCTCGATGCGCCCGTCGAGCTGCAGCGTCTCGTCGATGTTGGCGATGTCGTCATCGGAAAGATTGGCGATCTGCTCCAGCTTGATGCAGTTGAGCTGGCGCAGGCGGGCCGCGAGGTCGGCATCGATGCCCTTGATCGTTGTCAGGTCGTCGGGCTCGCCCTTCTGCTTCTTGAAGCCCTTCCACTGCGCATTGAGGCGGCGCGCGCGCGCATCCGAGCGCTCGGGGATGCGGGCCGATTTCCCACGCCGTCCCCGCAGGTAGTAGAGCTTGGCGCGGCGCACCTTGCCGCGGCGCAGAACCTCGATCTCGGCGATATAGGGCGAATAGACGGGAAAGACGCGCTCAACGCCTTCCCCGTACGAAATCTTGCGCACGGTGAAGTTCTCGTTGACCCCGGCGCCGGAGCGGCCGATGACGACGCCCTCGTAGGCCTGGGTGCGCACGTTGTCGCCCTCGATCACCTTCACCATCACACGCACGGTGTCGCCGGGCCCGAACTCGGGCACGGCGCGCTTCATCGTGACGGCGCTCATCTGCTCGCGCTCGAGCTCTTGGATGATGTTCATAGGTCACCTTAAGCATAGAAACGTGCCGTGGCGGCTCGGCGCGACAGGCCGGCACCCCGCTACGGCAAGCATTGGGGAATTGCGGCGGTCATAACCGAAACGGGCCCCCTTGTCGATATGGTCTTTCCGCAATTTCGGCGGGAATCCAGACCGGTTGCGGCTAGCCCTTCCCCTTGCGGGCGCCCGTCAGATCGGGGCGGCGCTTAGCCGTCAGGCGCTCCGCCTGCTTGCGGCGCCATTCGGCGATTTTCTTGTGGTCGCCCGAGAGCAGCACGTCGGGGATCGAACGGCCCTCCCATTCGCGGGGCTTGGTGTACTGCGGGTGCTCGAGCAGGCCAGCCTCGAAGCTTTCCTGGTCGAGCGACTCCGCGGCGCCGACGACGCCCGGCAGAAGGCGCACGCAGGCGTCGATCAGCACCATGGCGGCAAGCTCGCCGCCCGAGAGCACGTAATCTCCAATCGATACCTCGCGCATGGAGCGGGCTTCGATCACGCGCTCGTCGACCCCTTCGAAGCGTCCCGCCGCCAAGAGGACGCCCGGACCAAGGCTGAGCTCGCGGGCGAGCGCCTGATCGAAGCGCTCCCCGCGCGGCGACAGATAGATGAGCGGGGCCTCGGGCTCCGTTTTGCGCGCGTGGTCGATCGCAGCGGCCAGCACGTCGGCGCGCATCACCATGCCGGCACCGCCGCCGGCCGGCGTGTCGTCGACGGCGCGATGCCGGCCGAGGCCGAAGTCGCGGATCGAGACGGTCGCGAGCGACCAGATTGCCGCTGCGAGCGCTTGGCCTGAGAGCGACAGACCCAATGGTCCGGGAAACATCTCCGGAAAGAGCGTCAGAACTGTCACCCGCCAGGGCGGCCGGCCATCACTCTTTGGGACGTGCGGCATGGGCGGACCTCAAGTGGAGCGGTCGCCGACCGCTCCTGCGTCAAGAGCAGCTTGGGACCATGCGGCATTGCGCAAACCACCCTCCCCTCGATGGGGAGGGTGGTCGGCGAAGCCGACCGGGTGGGGTGAAGAGCCAGGAGGAATATCTGAAGTGATACTCTTGCCTCTTCCCCCCCACCCCTAACCCCTCCCCACCAGGGGGAGGGGAATATGTTGAGGCTTGGTTAGGTCGGACATTGCTTTAGACACCTTCGACGACCACGATGTCGATCGTTCCCGCGCCTTGCCGCGCCTTCTTCGCCTCTGCGTACTCAGCCGAGCGGGCATAGCCCAGCGCGGCCTCGTAGCTTGGAAACTCCAAGACGACGTTGCGCGGGCGCCCGGCCCCTTCCGTGATCTCGCAGCGGCC
>CAYUBZ010000436.1:0-1863 GCA_964443205.1 uncultured Hyphomicrobium sp.
CTCGCCGCCTTGCTGTTCCTCATCGCCATGGCCTGGTGGCGCGAAGGGCGCTAGCCCCGCTTGCGCTACCCCCTCACCCGGAAGCTCATTTGCATTCGCTTCCGACCTCTCCCCATGGGAGAGGTGGTCCGGCCCAAGTCGCAATCTCAACATCACCTCTCCCAGTGGGAGAAGGTCGCCTCGCCATGCGTAAGCATTCGAGGCGGGTGAGGGGTGCCGACATACGAGGGAAAACCCCACATCCGCGCCTTGTCACGCCTTCGGGCGGGGTCCACACTCCCGCGCCCACGCGCAATAATCACAAAACGCTTTGATGGGGAGGATACTCATGGAAACGTCGCTGTATCTCGCCAAGCTGATCGGGCCGCTGATGCTGGTCATCGCCGCCGCCATGCTCATCAACCAAGACAACATGCGCGACATGGCCGCCGACTTTCTCGAGCACCGCGGGTTGATCTTTCTGGCCGGGATTCTGACACTGCTCGCCGGCCTCGCCATCGTGCTGTCGCACAACGTGTGGGTCGCCGGCTGGCCCGTCATCATCACCATCCTCGGCTGGCTGTCGGTGATCGGCGGGGTGTTCCGCGTCGTCTTTCCCGACAGCGTCAGGTCGATCGGAGAATCGATGCTGGAGAAGAAGGGCATCTTCACCGCGGGCGGCATCGTGCAGGCGGTGATCGGCGCCTGGCTGTGCTACGTCGGCTATATGGCTTGAACAAACGGGAAGGCGCTTTGCGCCTTGCACGTTGATCCGGGACGGGGCACAGTGGCGCCGTTCCGAGGGGCGCCGGAGGCATCCGGCTGAGATCGCACTAAAGCTTTGTGCGAGCACCCTTAGAACCTGATCCGGGTGATGCCGGCGAAGGGACGGGACCGTCAAGCGACCTCTTTCCTCCGCATGCCCTGGTCATACGCCCAATTGCGGGCGCTGCGACTGCGCGCGCTGAGGAGAGACAGCATGGACACGTCCATCCTTCTGGCAAAGATCATCGGCCCCTTGTTCGTCGTCGTGGGCGTCGGCATTTTCATCAACCTGGAGCACTACCGCCGCCTGATCGCCGACTTCGGCGCAAGCCCGCTGTCGATCTACATGGCGGGAACCACCGCCCTCTTGTTGGGTTTGCTCATCGTCGTCTTCCACAACGTATGGGAGTTGCGCTGGCCGGTGATCATCACCGTCATGGGATGGGCAGCGCTGATCAAAGGCGGCGTGCGCATCATCCTGCCGAAGCTCGTCGCCGAGAGGGCCGAGCGCTACGGCCGCAACACCAACATCGTGATGACGAGCGCCATCGTCGTATTCGTGCTCGGCGCCGTGCTGACCTATTTCGGCTACGTGCCGGCGGCCTGAACCGCCATCCCATTCGAGGCCCGCCATGAACAAGATCACGCGCACATCCGAGCTTAAGACACCCAAGGTGACGACGGGCCCGCTGCCCGCCTCCATGAAGGTCTACGACGCGCCGGAGGGTCACGCCGAGGTGCGCGTGCCGTTCCGCGAGATCGCGCTCAGTGAGGAAAGCGGTGAGGCGCCCTTCCGCGTCTACGACCCGTCGGGCCCCTACACCGACGCCTCGGCCGAAATCGACGTCGCGCGCGGGCTGCCGCGCATCCGCGAGGCCTGGGTCAAGGCGCGCGACGTCGAGTCCTACGACGGCCGCGAAATCCGCCCCGAGGACAACGGCAACGTCTCGGGCGCGCATCTGGCGCGCGACTTCCCCAACAAGCCGCGCCCCCTTCGCGGGCTTCCGGGCAAGCCGGTGACCCAGCTCGAGTTCGCGCGCGCCGGGATCATCACGGAAGAGATGATCTACGTCGCGCACAGAGAGAACATGGGCCGCAAGGCCGTGTTGGAGCGGGCGA
>CAYUBZ010000437.1:0-1860 GCA_964443205.1 uncultured Hyphomicrobium sp.
GCGCTCGGGCTCGAGGCCCTGTCGCGCGGCTCAGCCTTCTGCCTGTTCGTCGAGGACCAGGCCGACGCGCGCGCGCTGATCCGCTTGAACGTCGAGGCCATGCAGCTGACGGGGGTTGTCAAAATCTTTCGCCGCGACGCGACCGACTTAGGCGCCGCCACCATGAGCCCCTTCACGCTGGCCTTCCTCGATCCCCCCTACGGCCAGGGGCTGGCCGAGCGCGCGCTGGCCTCTCTTGCCGAGGGCGGATGGCTGGCACCCGGCGCCATTGCGGTGGTCGAGGAACGGGCCGGCACCGCGATGGCTCTGCCGCAAGGCTTCACCGAGATCGACCGGCGCACCTACGGGGACACGCAGATCCTCATCGCGCGCTATGCCCAAAGCGAGGCCTGAGTTCTACTCCGGCTCGAGCGGCATCAAGATCCACAACAGGATGTAGACGAGGATGCCGGGGAACGCCGCCGACAGGATGGAGACGACGACGTAGCCGAAGCGCACGAGCGTCGGGTCCCACCCCAGCCACTTGGCGAGGCCGCCGCACACGCCGGCAATGAGCGCGCCTTGGCGCACGCGCATGAGAGGATGATCGGTGGGGTCGGTCATGGCCATGATGCGGACAGGATAAGGCGCGCGCCCCGATTGGCAAGCGCGCCCTTTTCGAGTTGCAGCGCCCAACACCGCGCCATGCTTAAGGCGGCCCTAAGGCGCGTGGCACAGCGTCACGGCGACAGACTGTTGATGTAGGCGATGATGGTGTCGATCTCGGCGTCGGAGAGCTCGAACTTCGGCATCTCGTCGTGCGGGCGGGCGATCCCGCGCGTCAGCGGATCGCGCAGCGCCAGAATCGGATGGCGCTTGTGCAGATCGCGCCAGGGCGGGGCGCGCGGGTTGGGGCTGGCGCCGCTTTTCCCGATCGCGTGACACCAGGCGCAGTTCTTCTGTGCCAGCGCCTTGCCTTGGGCAATCAGCCGGTCGCTCTCTGCCGACACCGTCGCCGGCTCGCCCAGACGCTTGAGCCCCTTCTTGGCGCCGACGAGCGAGGGGTCGAGCGACAGCGCGCGGCGGAAGTCGGCGGCGGCGGCTTTTTTGTCGCCCTTCCCCTCGAACACGTAGCCGCGGTTGTTGTAGGCGAGCGCATAGGTCGGATTGAGCGCGATCGCGGCGGAATAGTCCTTGATCGCCGCGTCGAGGTCGCCCCGCTTGCGGAAGGCGAGGCCGCGGTTGTTCAAGGCGGACGCGTTCTTGGGATCGAGGCGGATGGCGACCGTGAAGTCGGCGACGGCCTCGCCCGGGTTTCCCTTGACGAGCTGCGCATAACCGCGCGCCACGTAGAGGCCGGGCGAGTCTCCGTTGTAGCGGATGGCCTGCGTGAGGTCGGCGATGGCGCCGGCGACGTCCTTTTCCGCAAGCCGCGCCTGGCCGCGCCCCGCATAGGACTCCACGTCGTCGGCTTTGAGACGCAGGGCCGCCGTGTAGTCGGCGATCGCCTGGGCGTAGGCGGCGCGCTCGCCGTAGGCCCCGGCGCGGGCCCGGTAGGCATCCGCGCGCACGGGCGCAGGCGTGCTCTGGTTGTCGATGATTTGGCTGCAGGCTGAGATGCGCACCTCGCCGTTCTTGCTCTCCTGGCAGTCGGAGAGCACGTCCGCGCGCGCGCTTCCCGCGGCGAGCGCCAAGCCTGCGGCCGCCATGACCAGTGCCTTCTTTGTCTTTTGGCCCACGTGCAAATCGCCCTCCCGTTTCTACAACGACGATCGTTAGCGTGCGCGATTAAGGCAGGCCTTGCGCCGGATCAATGCCGGGGGTCTAGCGCCGGCCGAACAGGCGCTCGATGTCGGCGAGTTTCAGCTCCACGTAGGTCGG
>CAYUBZ010000438.1:0-1857 GCA_964443205.1 uncultured Hyphomicrobium sp.
GAACATCGCCTACATGCCCTATTGCGAGGGCTGCCACGCGTGCATCTCGGTGCGCGTCCTCGTCGACGAGTTCGTGCCCGGACGCTCAATGCGCCGGGTCACTGACAAGAACCGCTCGGTCGTGTCGCTGCGGCGCCCGCCCGAGCCGACGTCGGAGCAGTTCGGCCTCTTCCGCCGCTACATCGATGCGCGCCACGCCGACGGCGGCATGGCCGACATGACGGTGCTCGACTACGCGATGATGGTCGAGGACAGCGTCATCAATACCTTCGTCACCGAATATCGCTTGAAGCCCGAGGACCCGCTGGACAGCCGGCCCGAGACCTGGCCGCTGGCGGGGGCAGCGCTCTGCGATCTGCTGTCTGACGGTATCTCCATGGTCTACAGCTTCTACGACCCCGACGTGGAGCACTTGAGCCCCGGCACCTTCATGATCCTCGAGCACATCGAGTACGCGCGCCGACTGGGGCTGCCGTATCTGTATCTCGGCTATTGGATCACCGGCTCGCGCAAGATGAGCTACAAGATGCGCTACCAGCCGCAGGAGCTGCTGGGGCCCAACGGCTGGGTGCGCCGCGACTGAGTGCGGCCGCGCGGGCCGCGCCGTTTGGTGCCAACCCTTCGAGGCTATTCCTTACTATTCGTTGCAGTGCCCGTCGTGGTCTTTTTGTGCGCCCGCCTTCATGCGCTCGCAGTCGCTGCTGTAGTTTTTCTTGTCGCAACCGCACACTTCTACGATCGCCTCGGAAAGGGGGCACATGTCGGGAATCGTCTCGCAGACGCCTGCCGAAGATTTGCATCCCGGCGGATGCTCGCAGAACAACCCCGAGTCACATTCGACCTGGGCAACCCCGCCGCAAAGCTCACCCTCCTTGGCGGCGGAGGCGGGCATCGTCAGCAACGGGAGAGCGAACAGCGCGACCGCGGCGCTCAGAAACAGAACGCGTTTCATAATGATCTCCATGAAATAGAGCTTCGCACCCAATAAATTTGCTGCGCGAGAACTATACGCCCATGGAAGATGCGTCGCAAACGAGCGCGGGCACGTCACTTCGCCAGTGCGGCGTCGAGCTTCTTAAACATGTAGGCCCACTTCGCCGTCTGCGTCTCGACCAGGACGTTCATGCGCCCGCGCAAATCCTGCAGCAGCGCGCAGTCCGGCGTCTTGGCATCGGCGCCTTCCTGCCCTTGCGAGGAGATGTCCAACAACAGGCGCTCCGACTGCTGGTCGAACACGGCGATCTTGTCGTCGCGCACGAAGGGGGCGGCTTCGGTGAGGAACTGATCATGGCTCCAGCCGCGCTTGTCCTTGAGCTCGCGCAGCTTCTCCTGGAAGGCCGGCTTGTTCTTGAAATTGAGGCCGCGCAGGGCGGCTGCCGCCTCGTCGACGACGTCCTCGAACTCGGCCTTGGTGCAGGCGCCGGGCGCGTCTGCGCCCTCCGTCTGCGCGTGCGCCGTGACCGCAAGCGACAACGCCAACAGAACAGCCAGGCTGATCTTCGTGCCCGTCCCTACCATCGCTTAGTCCTAGCCGCCGCCCGTTTCCCGGGCAAGCGCAGGCGGGATACACATTCCGGCGCTCTGGTGCCGGGGGGTCGGTTGGGTGAAATCCGGCCCAAAGCCAGGGGCGAAATGCTCTTTGCCGAGAATGTCGAAGCGGCTAAGGCCACGCTCAAAGCGCGCATCGTGCAGCTGGAGGCGGAGAACGCGACGCGGCGCGAGAACGAGGCACCGACCAAGACTCCAACCCGAGGAGACTCCCGATGAATACCCCCGTCCAACGCAGCTACCCCAAGACGCCCGGCTTCCGCCTTGGCATCTACGTGTTCAAGGACGCCGAGATCGTCGACTATGCAG
>CAYUBZ010000439.1:0-1856 GCA_964443205.1 uncultured Hyphomicrobium sp.
TCGTCGCGGGCCGCGCGCCGACGGAACGCAGGATGGCCATCTCGCGGCGGCGCTCATTCAGCGTCGTGAGGATCATGGTCACCATGCCGAGCAGCGCGGTCGCAACGACCATCGCCGAGACGACGGCGAGCGCCGTTTCCGCCGTGCCCACGAGCCCCCACAGCTCCTGCAGCGCCGCGCCGGGGATGATCGCGGAGAGCGGCTCAGCCTTGTAGTTGTTGATCGCCCGCTGCAGCTTGAAGGTGGCGAGCTTCGACTTGAGGCCCACCAGCGCCGCCGTGATGGCCTTCGGCGCCAGGTGCATCTTGCGCACCTCGTCCGCCGACACGGTCTGGCCCGGCATGGGGATGCCGTTCTGCCAGTCGACGTGGATCGCCTCGATCGCCTCCAGGCTGACGTGCACCGTGCGGTCGACGGGCGTGCCGGTCTTGGCGAGGATGCCCGCGACGCGGAACGGCTTGTCCTTATGCTCGACGAAGGAGACCGAGCCCAGCCCGTGCGCGACGATGATCGGATCGCCGACCTTGTAACCGAGCGCTTGCGCCACGTCGGCGCCGATCACCGCATCGAAGAGGTCGTGGAAGGGCTGGCCCTCGGCGAAGGCGAGCCCCTGGCCGTGCCGGTACTTGTAGTGCTTGAAATAGTCGAGCGTGGTTCCCATCACGCGAAAGCCGTGATGGCTGTCGCCGAGCGACATGGGGACGATCCACGCCACCTCGGGCCGCTTGGCGATGTCCTCGTAGCTCTTCCAGGTGATGTTGTTGGTCGCATTGCCGATGCGGAACACCGAATAGAGCAGCAGCTGGATGGAGCCGCTGCGCGCACCAACGATAAGGTCGGTTCCGGAGATCGTATCGGCGAAGCTCTGGCGCGCGCCGGTGCGTACCTTCTCCACGCCCAGCAGAAGCATCACACTGAAGGCGATCGCCAGCACGGTGAGCGAGGCGGTCAGCGCCCGGTTGCGCAGGGACTGCAGGGCGAGGCGGGGAACGATCATGCCGCAGCCCTCCGCTCACCGACCGCGATATCGTCCAGCCGCAGCACGCGGTCGAAGCGTTTGCCCAGCTCCTCCTCGTGACTGACCATGATCAGGCTGGCGCCGGCGGCGGCGGCCTCCGCAAAGAGGAGGTCGAGGAAGGCGTTCTGCCGATCGCGGTCGAGCGCCGAGGTCGGCTCGTCGGCGACGATCAGCTCCGGGGCCCCGATCAGCGCGCGCGCCGCCGCCACGCGCTGCTGCTGGCCGACACTCAGGTTGGCCGCGGAGTGACCGTCGAGCTCGGCGGGGTCGAGGCCGAGGCTTGCAAGCAGGCGCCGGGCCTCGGCTTCGATCGAGCCATTGCGGCTCGCGCGTGCCCGCCGCTGCCTTGCAAAGCTCAAGGGCAACAGCACGTTGTCGAGGATCGAGCCGTAGGGCAGCAGGTTGAACATCTGGAAGATGATGCCGAAGTGCTCGGCGCGGAAATGATCGCGGGCGGAGCTGGACAGCGCCGTCGTCTCGGTCCCGAGCACCTCCAGCCGGCCGGCTTGTGGGGTCACGATTCCGCATAAGAGGCTGAGGAAGGTCGACTTGCCGGCGCCGGAGGGGCCGACGAGGAGCACGCGCTCTTTCGCGGCAAGCGCGAAATCATCGATCGCCAGCGAGAACGCGCGCGCGCCCCGCCAGCGGAAGCGGACGCCCGACATCTGAACGATGTCGGACATCCGCGTTTCAGGTACGGCGCGCTGCATCACATGATCCCGGCGAGGTCGAGGTCGGGCTTGTCACGGCTAACCTCGTATTTGCTCTGCGCCTTCGCCGTCACGACATTGACGGTCAGATCCCGGGCACCGGCAAACGACTTGAAGTAATCGAAGGT
>CAYUBZ010000440.1:0-1854 GCA_964443205.1 uncultured Hyphomicrobium sp.
GGAAGGCCGCCGCGCCTTCCTGGAAAAGCGCAAGCCTCGTTTCCAAGGCCGCTGAAGAGAGCTTGCTTTACCGCCGGCCCGGCGCACGATATGCCGTCGAAGGTTTGGAGGTGTGTCATGCCCGCGTATTTGGCAGGGCGTCCATTGGCGATCCTGCTGGCGGCTTCAGGCCTTGCTTGGGTGCCGGCCGCAGTCGCCGCCACCCCGTCGCCACCGCTCGTCGATACCTGCTGGGCGCCCGCCGCGCTCGCGGCAAAGCCGGGCGAGAATGTGCCGCGGAAAGGCGACCACCGTTTCGACAGGACGCCGCCCGTTGCACCCCTCGCAGCCTTCGCGCCGCCGCCTGTCACCGCCAAAGGCGTGATCCGCCGCGTCGTGCTTGCCGGCGACCGCAAGCTCGTGGCACTGACCTTCGATCTGTGCGAGCAGCCCGGAGAGGTTGCCGGCTACGATGGGGCGATCGTCGACTACCTTCGCAAGGAGCACATCAAGGCGACCTTCTTCGCCGGGGGCAAGTGGCTGCGCTCGCACGAGGAGCGCGCGCGCCAGATGATGTCCGATCCCCTGTTCGAGATCGGCAGCCATTCGGAGGCCCACCGCAATTTGCGCCGCCTCGATGGGCAACGCTTGAGCAAGGAGATCCTCGGGCCCCGGCAGGCCTACGAGGCAATCCGCGGGCGTCTCAGTGAGACGCAGTGCGCCAAACGCGCTCCCGATGCCATGAGTCGCATCGCGCCGCGGCTGACGCTCTTCCGCTTTCCTTACGGCGCCTGCAACGCCCGTTCCCTGCAGGCGGTGCATGATCAGGGCTTGCGCGCCATTCAATGGGATTTGTCGACGGGCGATCCGTGGCCCGGTCAATCGGCCAAGGCGATTGTCCGCACGCTGCTGGCGCACGTGCGACCCGGCTCCATCATCCTGGCCCATGCCAACGGCCGCGGCTGGCATACGGCGGCTGCCCTTCCTGTCGCCCTACCCAAGTTGCGGCAGATGGGCTTTGAGTTCGTCACCGTCTCAGAGTTGCTCGAAGCCGGGACACCGGTGGTGTCGCAAACCTGCTTTGACAGCCGGCCCGGGGATACCGACCGCTATGACGTCATCGCCCACCGACGTCGCCCAGCCCCGCAGCCCTTCAGCTTCTTTCCGCAATGAGTAAGCCGGCGCCGTTTGCATCCGAGCGCTACGAGCTCGCTGTGCCCGGGGGCTGCGCTGAGGCGCTTGTGGTCGCGTCGCTCCCTGAGCGCGAAGCGAGGAGGCTGGGGGAAGCGTTCGCCGCCATCGATCCTTGGGCAGCCTACGCCTACCCGGCGACGTCGCTCGCTGCATTTTTCGCGAGCCAGGAACCCGGCGCACCCCGCTTCCTCTTCACGCTCGGCGGTGAGATCGCGGGCGCGGTTGGGTTACGGCTCGGCTGGTTGCGCGGACCCTACATCCAGTTCCTGGGCCTGCTTCCGAAGTTTCAGCGGCGCGGATTGGGGAGCATGGTTCTCGCGTGGGTCGAGCACGAAGCGCGCAGCGCTGGCAATCGCAATCTCTGGGTCGCGGCCTCCCAAATCAATGCCGATGCCCTTCGCTTCTACGAGCGCCACGGCTTCGCCCAAGTCGCGAAGCTGGATGACCTCGTGTACGACGGACGCACGGAAATCCTCTTGCGCAAGCGACTCTAGTGTTCCGAAGTTCGCTCGGGAGCTAGCATTGAATTCAGGCGAGCTCCGGAATCGGGACACTAGGCCACCTCGAGCACGACGCGCCCGCGAATTCTTCCAGCGAGGATCTCCGGCGCCAGCGACACGATATCATCGAGTGAGCGCGTGGTGGTGATCTCTGCGAGCTTTTCCATATCGAGGTCGCGCG
>CAYUBZ010000441.1:0-1848 GCA_964443205.1 uncultured Hyphomicrobium sp.
TGTCCGGGCTTTTTGCGTTTTGCGATAGGCAATCGTGACCGTTTGCGCCGCGTTCGCCTACCCGAGGGCCGGCGGCTCGGCTGGGGCGGCGTGCACCTCGGCGCCCCCCTCCTTGTTTCGCGTCTTGCGTCGCTGGCGCCGCTCCTCGAGGCGCTGCAGGACGACGAAGATCGACGGCACAAACGCGACCGTCAGCAGCGTCGAGCCCAGCATGCCGGTCAGCACCGCGATACCGATCGACTTCTGCGCGTTGGCGCCGGCGCCCGAGGCCAAGACCAGCGGAACGACGCCGAGGATGAAGGCGAACGATGTCATCAGGATCGGACGAAAGCGCGAGCGCGCGGCTTCGACCGCGGCGTCCAGAACGTCCTTGCCCTCCCTGATGCGCAATTCACGCGCGAACTCGACGATCAGGATGGCGTTCTTGCTCGACAGCGCGATGAGCAGGATGAGGCCGATCTGCGTATAAAGGTTGTTGGCGACGCCCAAGGCGAGCAACGCGGCCGCGGTTCCCAGCAGCGCAAGCGGCACCGAGACGATGACGGTAACGGGCGCGATCCAGCTCTCGTACTGGCCGGCCAGCACGAGGTAGACGAGCAGCAGGCTCAAGCCATAGATGAGATAGATCTGATTGCCGACCTCCTTCTCCTGGTAGGACATCGACGTCCACTCGTAGCCAGCGCCGGGCGGCAACGTGTCCTTGGCGATCTGCTCCAGCAGGCCAAGGCCCTGCCCGGAGCTGTAGCCCTGCGCGGTGCTGGTGATTACGGTCGCCGACGGATAGAGATTGTAAAGCGAGATGACCGAAGGCCCGGACACGGTGCTGATAGTGGCGAGCGTACCGAACGGCACCATATCGCCGTCGGCGTTGCGCACCTGCAGGTACTGCAGGCTTTCAGGCGTCAGGCGCGCGGCAGCGTCCGCCTGCACGTAGATTTGGAAGACGCGGCCGAACTTGTTGAACTGCCCCACGTAGCTGGAGCCGATGTAGGTGCTCAAGGCATCGAGCGCGTCGCCGAGCGGCACCCCCAGCGTCTCTGCCTTGACCCGGTCGATGACGACGTTGAGCTGGGGCGCGTCGGCGAGGAAGATGTTCTGCGCCACACGGATCATGGACTGGTCGCCGGCCCGGTCCGCGATCGCCTGCGCCAGCCGTTGCAGCTTGGCATAGTCGAAGCTGCCGTCGCGAATTTCGACCTTCATGGTGGCGCCCGAGACGTTGCCGATCCCCTGGATGGCGGGTGGCGGCATCACGAGCGCGGTGCCATCGGGGATGTCGGCAACGCGTGCCGAGAGCCCCTTGTAGAGGCTGAGCAGATTCTCGCCCTTGCCGCGCTTATCCCAGTCATCGAGAATCACGTAAGCGATGCCGGCGTTGGAGAGACTGGCGTTGTCGTTGAGCGCGGCGAGGCCGGCGATGGCTACGACCTTGTCCACGCCGGGCTGAGCCTTAACCTTTGTCGTGATGTCGTCGAGCGCGCGCGTGGTGCGCTCGAGCGCTGCGCCCTCGGGAAGCTGCACGATGACGAGGAAATAGCCCTGGTCCTCGATCGGCAGGAACCCGGTCGGGACGCGGCTCAGCGAATAGACCGCAAGCCCCACGAGGGCCGCCACGATCACCGCCATGAGGCCGCTGTGGCCGACCATGCCCGCCATCAGCCGCGCGTAGGCGTGCTCTAGAGCGTTGTAGGCGCGGTTGAACCCGCGATAGAGGACGTTGCGCTCTTCGGGTGCCGTGGCGGGGCGCAGCCACAGCGCGCATTGTGTGGGTTTGAGCGTCATGGCGTTGATGGCGCTGATCAGCGCCGTCGCCGCGATGACGAGCGCGAACTGCCGGTACATCTGGCC
>CAYUBZ010000442.1:0-1847 GCA_964443205.1 uncultured Hyphomicrobium sp.
CGCCGTCGGTGACGTAGTGATTGACGTGATCGGTGATCAAGCGGTCGCCGGTCTCGTAGAGAGAGACCTCGGCGATGACACCTGCTCGCCGCAACGCGCCGATGATGTAGTCGCGCTCGGCGTTGGTGTCGGCGTCGGTGGCGTGCGTGATCTGGAAGGTGAGGCGGGTCAGCGAGAAGCCGGTGTCCTTGGTGCCGGCCCCCACCCACAGCACTTCGGTCTCGCCCGCCGGCCGGTCGGTGTTGAGCCAGAAGCCGGCGGTAACGGCACCGGTCTCGACCTGCTTAAGGCTCTTGGCCCAAAAGCGGACGTGATGCCGCTTGCGCGGGCTGTTATCGATCGCCTTCTGGAACCCGATGTCCTGGCCGCGGCCGAAGAGATAGAGCGTGCTGAAGGGGGCGGCCGGATAGCTGGTGTCGAGGACGAACGCCCGGGCCATGCGCCAGGCGCTACCGAGAGTCAGCCGGTCGGCCTGCACCCAGCCGGCGGCGGCAAAGGCTGAGCGTAGCTGCTCGGATGTGCCGATTAGCGCCAGGTTCACGGGGTCGCCCGGAAGGCCGTCGCCGGTGACCGTGAAGCGGGGCACGTGCCGGCGCTGGAGGATCTTCAGGCCCATGCGCACGGCGTAGGGGAGGATGAGGTAGGCGGCGATGGCGTACGTCGCGCCCAGCGCCAGGATCCAGGGCAGGCGGCGGTCGGCGAAATCATAGACGACGAATACGATCAACCAGATGGCAAGCACGCCGAGGCCGAAAATGGCCAGGCGCTGCAACAGGCGGATCAGCAGTCTCAATTGCAAAGCTCCCGGGCTTGGCGCACGCCTGCGCTCCCGACCGAGCCTTCCTAGTACCGCTTGCGGGTCAGTATGGCGTTAAGGCCCATGCAGCCGCACGTGAACGCCCGTATCCGGGAGCACCGGCGGTGCCTTGCGTAGATCCCGCTCTGCAACGGGATGATTGGTGGTGCCGTGAAGCTGGACGTCGGCTCCCCCGGGCGGCCCTAATCGTGCTTGCCGTGGCAGTGCTTGTACTTCTTGCCAGAGCCGCACGGGCAGGGTGCGTTGCGCGAGACCTTGCCCCAGGTGGCGGGGTCCTTGGGATCGACGGCGCCGCCGCTCTTGCGCGTCTGCAAAGGGGGGCGCCGGTCGGCGACCTGAACGCCGCTGCTCTCCGCAGCGATCGCGGCATCCGCCAAGGCCAGCTCGTCGAGGCCCGAGAAGGGATCGATGTGGTGCGCCTCCATGGGCGGCAGCTCCATCTCCTGCAGCGCCGGCTGCTCGTCGGGCGGCATGAGCTCGACGTGCATGAGCTGGCCGGTCACCTCCTCGCGCAGGCGCGCCAGCATGGCCTCGAACAGGACGAACGCCTCGCTCTTGTACTCGTTCAAGGGATCGCGCTGCCCGTAGGCGCGGAAACCGATGACCTGGCGCAGGTGCTCGAGCGTGACGAGATGCTCGCGCCACAGGTGGTCCAGCGTCTGCAGCAGCACCATCTTCTCGATCTGGCGGAAGTTCTCCGAGCCCAGATCGCGCTCCTTGCGCTCGGCTTTCTCGTCGATCTCCTTCAACAGCCGCTCTTCGATCTCCTGGTCGGCGATCCCTTCCTCGTCGGCCCATTGGTCAATTGGAAAGTCGATGCCGAAGATCGCGGCTATGGAGTCGTGCAGGCCCTTGATGTCCCACTGCTCCACATAGGCCTTCTCGGGGATGTACTGGCGCACGAACTCGCTCACCAATTGTTGGCGCAGGTCCTTGACCGTCTCCGACACATCTTCCTCGCCCATGATGTCGAGCCGCTGCTCGAAGATGACCTTGCGCTGGTCATTCATCACGTCGTCGTACTTGAGGA
>CAYUBZ010000443.1:0-1825 GCA_964443205.1 uncultured Hyphomicrobium sp.
GAGATCTTCGCCGCCGTCTCGAAGTCCATGAGCCCCAGCGCCTCGCCGATCTCGAAGTGCTGTTTGGGCTTGAATTTGAACTTCGGCGGCGTCCCAACCTTGCGGACCTCCTTGTTGTCCTTCTCATCCTTACCAACGGGTACGTCGTCGAGCGGCAAATTCGGGATGACCGACAGCTCATCGCGCAACTTGGCGTCGAGTTGCCGCTCCTCCTCCTCGCCGCCCTGGATGACCTCTTTGAGCTCGGCGACCTCGGCCATCAGCTTGCCAGCCGCCGCCTCGTCCTTCGCCGCCTTCGCCTTGCCGATCTCCTTCGACGCCGCGTTGCGCCGCGCTTGGGCCTCCTGCAGCTTGGTCAGATGCAGCCTGCGTGCTTCATCCAGCTCCAACAGCTTCTTGGACAGCGGAGCCATCCCCCGCTTCTTCAGCCCGGCGTCGAAGGCGTCTTTATTGTCTCGGATCCACTTGATGTCGAACACGGGAATTGGGCCTCGTCGCAATCAGTGCAGGTTAGCGGTGCTATAGGGCGGCGCGGCGCGCCGGTCCAGACGCGATCAGGTGCCGGACGACCCCTGTCCCGCGGCGGCCTTCCGCTGCGCCCGCTCCACCGCCCAGATCGACAGCTCATAAAGCCCAATCGTCGGCAGCATCATGGCCAGCATGGAGAAGGGGTCGGGCGGGGACAGCACGGCCGCCACCGCGGCAATGCCCAAAATCGCGTAGCGCCGCCCCTTCTTGAGCGTGGCCGCCGTCACCAGCCCCGCCCGCGCCAGCAAGGTCAGCGCCACCGGCAGCTGGAAGCAGATGCCGAACCCGATGATCAGGTTCATGATCAGCGCCAGGTATTCCGACACGCGCGCCTGCAGGTGGATCTGGACCTGCCCGCTCGTCTCCTGCATCGACAGGAAGAAGCGCATGGCCATCGGCATGACCACGAAATAGACGAGCATGGCGCCCAAAAGGAACAGAACCGGCGTCGCCACCAGATAGGGCATGAACGCCATGCGCTCGTTCTTGTAGAGCCCCGGTGCCACGAACTTGTAGAGCTGGATGGCGATGATCGGGAACGAGATGCACACCGCGCCGAACAAGGCCAGCTTCATCTGCGTGAAGAGAAACTCCTGCGGCGCGGTGTAGATCATCTCGATCGGCTCGCTGCCGCCGGTCGCCCACTGATAGGGCAGCACCAGAAGGTTGTAGATCTGCCTGGCGAAGGCGAAGCACAGCGCGAACGAGAGCCCGATCGCGACCACCGACCAGATCAGCCGCGTGCGCAGCTCGACCAAATGCTCGAGCAGCGGCGCCTTGGAGGCGTCGATATTGTCTTGTCCGGGCCGCTCGGCGCCCTCGTCCACGGCGCTCATGTCCCCGTCTTCTCAGGACGCTGCGGCTTGGCTGGCGCTGGTTGCGTCGCGGGCTCGGGCAGCTTCGCGGGCTCGGAGCCGGCTTCACCGCCGGCAGCGGTCTGGGACGGTGCGCCTTCGAGCGCGCTGTCGACCTCACGGCGCGCGCTTTCCACGTTGGAGTCGATCGCGCGGCCGCCTTGCTCGATCGCCCCCTTCATCTCGCGGCCCACGCTGTCGAACTCCTTCTTGAGCTCGTCGAGCTCGACCTCGCGCAGTGCCTCGTCGAGCTGGGCACGGAACTCGTTGGCATGGTGGCGGATGACGCCCATATACTTGGCGAGCGTGCGCAACAGGATCGGCAGGTCCTTGGGCCCGACCACGATGAGCGCGACGATCGCTAAGATCAACAGTTTGCTGGACGTGATGTCGAACATGCGCCGTTCCAATTGGCGAGGCGGCCGGCGTGTTCAAGGGCTGCC
>CAYUBZ010000444.1:0-1818 GCA_964443205.1 uncultured Hyphomicrobium sp.
GCACAGCGCGAGTCCAC
This sequence comes from uncultured Hyphomicrobium sp., assembly GCA_964443205.1. GTDB lineage: Bacteria > Pseudomonadota > Alphaproteobacteria > Rhizobiales > Hyphomicrobiaceae > Hyphomicrobium_A. Next base: position 18 of record CAYUBZ010000444.1, read on the forward strand.
CAAGGTTCAATTGCCTGCGGCGCACGCTGCCCCTCCCCTGTCGCTGCCCGAGATTGCCTGCCGGAGGCGCCCCGCACAACCCGTGCTGTTCGCCGGATGGGCAGGGAGGTTTCTATGTCGGCCAAGAGGCCTTAGTCTCCCGCCGGTTGACACAAAACCGGGGGAAATCGAGACATGCGTTTGAAGCTCTACCAGTACGGCGAGTTGATCGGGATCGTGCTGCTGCTCGTCTCCACGGCGACGCAGATCTTCTATCTGGAGCCCTTGAAGCGCGGGATCGAGTGGCGGCTGGCGGCCTATGCGACGCAACAGTCGGCGCAGGTCCAGGTGCGCACCCTGTACGACAACCAGCTGGCACTCATGAAGCTGATGAACGCGCCGACCGATCAAGTGACCGCCACCGAGGAAAAGCGCAAAGAGACGCTCGACAAGTTCTCAACCGCGGATGCCAACATCGCCAACTACATGATCGCCAAGGAGCAGGTCGAGAATTATCTGGAGGTGATCGTCATCATCCTGTTCGCGCTCGGCTCGCTGCTGGCCGGCATCGGACGCGCGCTCGAGCTGCGCGCCGCGCCCGAGCGGTGATGATGGGATAAGCCTTGCGCGTCAGCGAGAAGCTGGAATTTGGCCACGAATCTGAGCCACCAACGAAGCCCACAAGAAACCGAAGGAAATAACAATGTTACGCAACTTGGCTTACGCCGCACTTCTTTCCATGCTCGCGGTCGTCGTCGTGGCGCCCAGCGCCAAGGCCGCCTCCGCGCACGAGATCAACGTCGGCGTCGACGAGACGCTCGACCGCTTCTTCCATAAGATCGGCGGCGCGCGCGAGCTGGCAAACAAAGCCGTGGGGCTTTTGGTGTTCCCATCGGTGGTGAAGGCCGGGTTCGGCTTCGGCGGCGAATACGGCGAGGGCGCGCTGCTGGTGGAGGGCCGGACGGTCGGCTATTACAACACCGTATCGGCCTCCTTTGGCTTTCAGCTGGGCGCGCAGGAGCGCTCCATCATCATCGCGTTCATGACGCCGCAGGCGCTCGACCAGTTCCGACGGACCGCCGGCTGGAAGGTCGGGGTCGATGGCTCGATTGCCATCATAACGCTCGGCGTGGGGGGCTCGATCGATACCAACAAGATCACCAGCCCGGTGATCGGCTTCATCCTCGATCCCAAGGGCCTGATGTATAACCTGACGCTCGAGGGCTCCAAGATCAGCCGCATCTCGCGGTGATATTGCAGCGCGATCGGCCGGCAGGGCGACGCTCCAGTTGACAAAGGCCGATGGCCGGGAAAGGCTGCCCAACGATAGCCGTCGAGGCTCTCGAGCGGAGAGCGAACGGTATAATGTTGGCGTATCGGCCATGGCCTTAGCGAGATCGCCACGCACAGCCCTACTTGCGGTCATTTGCATCGCGCCGGCTCTCTACGGCTGTGCGCAAACGACGACGACCGGCACCGTCGGCGGCGCCGTCGCCAACTTCGACTCCGACAGCACGGCGGCAAGATTTCGCGAGCGCGGGGCGCAGGAGATGACGCTGGCGGACTTCTGCAAGAACCCTCCCGCGACCACCACACCCGAGGCCGCCGAGGCGATCAAGGCCAGCTGCCGGTCCAAGGTCTTGTCGATCGCCGGCGACGCGGCGCTGTTCGACAAGGGCAACGGCGTCTACCCCGTCGTGTTCAAGCGTCCGGTGCGCAACGGCGACATCTGTCCCACGGGCACGACGCCCGATTCCATCTGCGGGAACTTCGCAGCCGGCGACAAGATGCATTCCTCGCGCATCATTGCGGGCGCGCCGAC
>CAYUBZ010000445.1:0-1818 GCA_964443205.1 uncultured Hyphomicrobium sp.
CCTCATTGATCGCCTTGTGCTCCTCATTGGCGATCTCGAGGTCGCGGACAGCGCTGTTGAGCTCCTCACGGGTTGAATCTAGCTCTTGCTCCAGCTCAATGGCGCGCGATGCGTCGGCTGGCGATTCCCGCTCCCCAGTCGATCTTGGCTCGCGCTTGGCTTCGTCGGTGAAGCTGACGAGCAGCAACCCTTCGCCTTCGCCGTGGACTGGCAACACAGCGATATTGACCATGACCGATCCACCGTCGCGGTCCAACCGAGCACCGGTAATCAGCGTGCGTGCCTGATCATCGCTGGCACGCGCGATCGCCGTCCTGAGCTTGCCGCGCAATCCCTCACGCGCCATGACCAGAATGTCTTGGCTTGCTTCGCCTGAAGCGATCTTGAGATAGCGGTCTGTCGGCCCGAAGAAATGCAGCCCCTCACGTTTGGCGTTGATGAGAACCGAAGCTGGCGCGTAGGCGGCCAGCAGCGCCCTCTCCGCAAGCGCGCCGAGCGGCGCAAAGTGCGCCGCCTTCGTTCGCGCCGCTTCAGGCACTGATGCGCGGCCATAGTCACCGGCGGTAACGGGGAAATTGACCTCGCCCGGCCGGCTGCGGCCGATACGCCGAAAAATACGGTGCTTCTTCGAGATTGGCGCAAAGCGGTCGCCGTGATTGCCCACGGTTTCGGAGGACCCCAAAAGAAGCGCGCCGTTCTCGCGAAGGGCAAAGTGAAAGAGCGAGAGAACCCGCTCCTGTGCCTCGGTGCTGAGATAGATGAGAACGTTTCGGCATGAAATAAGGTCGAGGCGCGACAAGGGTGCGTCGGCCAAAAGGTTCTGGGTCGTGAACACCACCGCCTCTCGCAGCTCGTGGATTACGCGATAGGCCCCGTCTTCCTTGAGGAAGAAACAGGCGAGCCGCTCTGATGCCACGTCGGCCTCGATCTGCTGTGGATAGGCGCCGTTGCGGGCGAAGGTCACGCAGTCTGGATCGATGTCGGAGGCAAATACCTGCAACTTGATGTTGCGCTTGGCGGCCGCGATCTCCTCAAGGAACAGCATGGCGATGGAATATGCTTCTTCGCCGGAGCTGCACCCCGGCACCCAGACCCGCAGCGAACGCCCCGGCACGTGGTCGCGCACCAGATCTGGCACAATCTTTTCTGCTAGAAGATCGAAGGCGGGCACATCGCGGAAGAAGTGGGTGACGTTGATAAGGAGATCCTTGGCAAGGGCCTCGCGCTCTTTGACATCGGCGCGCAAGGCTTCCAGATAGCCGGTGCTGTGCTCGATCCCAGCCATCGCCATGCGGCGCTCGACGCGGCGCTGCAGCGTGCCACTCTTGTAGAGGGAGAAATCGTGCGAGGTTGTCGAGCCGAGCAGAGCGATGATCTCGGCTAGGTCGTGCTCGGCAGCGCGGCGTGGAGATGCATCCTTACGGTGATCTTTGATGTGCGCTTGATGGCAGAAACCGATGATCGCCTCGGGAATCTTCGACACGGGCAGCACGAGATCGGCACAGCCCGTGTCGATAGCGGTGCGCGGCATGCCATCGTGAGCGGCCTCACGAGGGTCCTGCACGATGACGAGGCCGCCCTGCTCATTTACTGCTTTCAATCCGAGGCTGCCGTCGGCTCCCGTTCCCGAAAGTATCGCGCAGATGGCCTGCTCACCGCACTCGCTTGCGAGCGAACGCAGGAAGAAATCGAAGGGCAAGCGCGCGCCGTGGCGTTCGCGCGGCTTGGAAAGCCGCAGGGCTCCATCTTGAAGTGAGAGATAAGCGCCCGGCGGAATGAGATAGACGTGATCGGGCTCGAGCGGCATGCCGTCCGACG
>CAYUBZ010000446.1:0-1805 GCA_964443205.1 uncultured Hyphomicrobium sp.
TCAAGCGCGTGGCGCTGGCGCGCGCGCTGGCGCTCGACCCCGAGCTCGTGTTTCTCGACGAGCCGACGTCGGGCCTCGATCCGATCTCGGCCGGCGATTTCGACGAGCTGATCCGCACGCTCCAACGCACGCTCGGTCTCACCGTCTTCATGATCACCCACGACCTGGAAAGCCTCTACACGGTGTGCGACCGTATCGGAGTCCTGGCCGACGGCAAGGTGGTCACATCGGGCCCCATCGCGACGATGCTCGCCTCGGAGCATCCTTGGGTGAAGGCCTATTTCAGGGGCAAACGCGCTCACGTCTTGGCGCGCCGCCTCGCACAACCGGCAAGCTGAGGATCTGCGATGGAAACCCGGGCACGCTACTTGGCGATAGGGCTCTTCACGCTCGCGGTGATCGCGGCAGGATTTGGCTTCGTCTACTGGCTCTACAGCGGCGGTGGATTTCGCGAGCGCGCGGTCTACCAGATCCGCTTCGACAGCCCCGTCTCGGGCCTGCTGGTCGGCTCGGCGGTGCTCTTCAATGGCATTCGCGTAGGCGAGGTCGTCGATCTCGATCTTACGTCCGCGGACCCCAAACAGGTGAACGCGACCATTGCCATCGACCCCGCCGCGCCCGTGCGCGCCGACACGGTCGTCGGCATGGATTTCCAAGGCCTCACGGGAGCGCCCGTAATCCTGCTCACCGGCGGCAGCCCGACGGCGCCGGCGCCGTGGGCAACGGACGGTGCACCTCCCGTGCTCGTCGCGGAGCCCAATTCCGGCCAAAGCATGACGCAGGCCGCGCGCGCCACCTTGCAGCGCCTCGACACGATCCTGGCCGACAACTCCAAGCCGTTGGGCGACGTGATCGCCAACTTCAAGACGTTCTCGGACGCGCTCGCGCGCAACTCCGACAAGGTCGACAGCGTGGTTGCCGGTCTGGAGCGCATGACAGGCGGGGCGGTCGCGAGCGGCAAGCTCCCCATCTACACGCTGACCGCGGTACGCAAATTCCCGCCGCTGCAGGGGCCAAAGCGCGGGCAGATCGTGATCCCCGAGCCCTCCGCCCTGATGTCGCTCAGCTCCGACAAGATCCTCATTGCGAAGGAGGGCAGCGAAGGCGCCTCGATCGATGACGCGCAGTGGAGCGACAATCTCCCGGTGCTCTTCCAGGCGAAGGTGATCGAGAGCTTCGAGGACTCGGGCTATTTTCAAGCCGTCAGCCGGCCGATCGACGGCTTCGATGCCGACGTCCAGGTGCTGACCGAATTGCGCACGTTCCGGATCGCCTCCGCGCCCGAGCCGACGGCGGCCGTCGCCTTCTCGGCCAAAATCCTGAGCGGCGGGCGGATTATTGGGACGCGAGTCTTCGAGGCGACCGTTCCGATCGCGGCAACCGACGGTGCTGCCGCGGCTGCCGGTCTCAACAAAGCCTTCGATGACACGGTGAAGGCACTCGTTCTCTGGGCCGCAGCGAACATCGGACCACCTGCCGCAGCGGCACCGAACGAGACACGCGACGCGGCACCGGCACCAAACCCGGTTGCACCGTAATCCTGCTCAGGCGTGGCTTTCGGCGCCCGCGCGCATGGAGACCACCGGCGTCTGTCATCGTGGGTATTCGCGGTCTCAGCCCTTGACCACCTCCCTGGCGGCGTCGAGCGCACCGCAAATTTCCCCTTTCGAGTGCTCGGACGTCAAGAAAAAGCGCAGCCGCGCCGCATTCACCGGGACGCCCGGGTACATGATCAGCGAGGTGTTGACTCCGCGCTCGAACAGGCGGCTAACGGCCTTGGCCGCGCGCGTGGTGGCGCCGACCAT
>CAYUBZ010000447.1:0-1791 GCA_964443205.1 uncultured Hyphomicrobium sp.
CAGCGCGGCGGAGCTGCGGGCGCTGGCGCAACGCCTGAGCGCATCGTCTACCAGGGCGAGCCCGGCGCCAACTCGCACCTTGCCTGCCGCGAGGCGCATCCCGGCCTGGAGGCGGTCGCTTGTCCCACCTTCGAGGATGCGCTGATCGCGGTGAAGTCGGGCGAGGCGCGCTACGCCATGATCCCCATCGAGAACTCGGTGGCGGGCCGCGTCGCCGACATCCACCATCTCTTGCCCGAAGCCGGCCTCTACATCGTGGGCGAGCACTTCCTGCGCGTGCGCCACCAGCTCATGGGTGTGCCGGGCGCCAACCTAAAGACGATCAAGCGCGTCTTGAGCCATACCCAGGCACTGGGCCAATGCCGCAAAGCGCTGCGCGAGCTTGGTCTCAAGCCCGTGCCGGAGGCCGACACCGCGGGCTCGGCGCGCATGGTCGCAGAGGCCAAGGACCCGGAACAGGCTGCGATCGCCTCGACGCTGGCGGCAGAGATCTACGGGCTCGACATTCTGGCGAGCGACATTGAGGACGAGCTCCACAACACGACGCGGTTTCTCGTGCTCGCCGACGAGCCCGACGATGCCGAGCCCGGCTCCGGCCCGGTGATCACCACCTTCATCTTTGAGGTCCTCAACATTCCCGCGGCCCTTTACAAGGCGCTGGGCGGGTTCGCGACCAACGGTGTCAACATGACCAAGCTCGAGAGCTACCAGCTCGAGGGCACCTTCAACGCCACCATGTTCTATGCCGACATCGAGGGCCATCCCGCCGACCGGCTCGTGCAGCTCGCATTGAAGGAGCTGTCCTTCTTCTCCAGCGAGAAGAAGGTGCTGGGCACCTATCCCGCGAGCCCCTACCGCGCCGAGGCCGCACGTCTGCTGGCGTCCGGGCAGATCCCCGTCAAGCGCCGCGGCCGCTGAGGGGGCCGCATGAAGCTCGCAGGCAAGGTCGCGATCGTGACGGGGGCGGCGTCGGGCTTCGGGCGGGGGATCGCGGAGCGGTTCGTGCTCGAAGGCGCGCAGGTGGTCCTCGCCGACATCAACGGCGCCGGGGTGCGCGAGGTGGCGGCAGGCTTCGGCGACAGCGCCGTTGCGGTGACCTGCGACGTCTCCCGCAAGGCCGACGTCGACGCCATGGTTCGTGCCGCGATCGAGGCCTTCGGTGGTCTCGACATCCTGGTCAACAACGCCGGCATCACACACAAGAACCAGCCGCTCATGGAGGTGGGCGAGGCGGAGTTCGACCGCATCTACGCCGTCAACGTGAAGTCGATCTATCTGTCGACGCTGGCCGCCGTGCCGCGCATGGAGAAGCGCGGCGGGGGGCTCATCCTCAACATCGCGTCGACGGCCGGTGTGCGCCCGCGCCCCGGCCTCACCTGGTACAACGGCTCCAAGGGTGCGGTGATCACGCTGACGAAGTCGCTCGCCGTGGAGCTGGCGCCCTTAAATATCCGCGTCAACGCCATCAATCCGGTCATGGGCGAGACGGGGCTTTTGACCAAGTTCATGGGAGTGGCGGATACGCCGGAGAACCGCGCGAAGTTTTTGGCAACCATACCGCTGGGGCGCCTGTCGCGCCCGCACGACATCGCCAACGCGGCGCTGTTCCTCGCCGATCCGGCGTCCTCCTTCATCACTGGCGTTGCGCTGGAGGTGGACGGCGGCAGGTGTGTGTAGCCGCGGGCGGGCCTTGGAACGAGGGTTGTAAGCCGCATCGCGACCCCCCATAATTGGGCCCGGGAGGTTGGCGGCGGACGCATCCCTCGCCAACCGGGTCAGGTCCGGAAGGAA
>CAYUBZ010000448.1:0-1789 GCA_964443205.1 uncultured Hyphomicrobium sp.
TGTCAGACGCTCTTCAAGCTCACTTTGTCGACTGGCGGGACCGTCTCGATGGTCGTCAACGAACGTTCGCGGAATGCGCAAGTTGATCGCATCCAAGGCAGAGTCGATGCGTATGCGATGCAGCTCAGCCCCTGACGCGTCGGGCTCGGTGCCTTCCAGAAATCGAAGATTGGCGCCTTCGGGAAAGAGCGGCGACAGAAGCGCGAGGAACTTACTTTGCGTATCAGTGATCATGGCGACCTTCTTTCGGTGCACAGTGTGTGTGCCGCATCTGGCCCGCTGCTGGTGCTAACCCTGCAAAGCTGCCCAGGAAACCCGTCTAAGAGATCTTGCGTTGATGCGAACGGCCGAGCGGAGCGAGTCAAATAGCAGCCCGGTTAATTCCGCTTGATGAAGACGAAGGCCTTTGCCTTGTCATCCTTCGCAACCGTGCAGTTCACGTCCTTGGCAAACGCGCACAAGTTCCCCAGGGCCCTTGGGTGGATGTCGTTTCCGATCATCCCCGGTGGGAAAACATCGCCTATCTGATCGAACCTAAGAGTGAAGGTCGCGGTCGGTGAGAGCGCGATGATCGAGTGGCGAATGACCATGCGGTAAGGTTGTTGCTCGTTCACGGGGGGTGCCTCTCGGGCAAAGAGGAGCTTGCCCACATTAGACCCAGCTCCGCAAGGGCCGCGCCGGCGGACCTGGAATGGAGCCCTATCGAAGGCTGGTGACGGCTCCGGGTCACGCGCCGCCGTTGCGGGGGCGCGCTGACGTCGTCCGTTGTTGCCTCAAGAGCCGACGCGCGCCGTCGCGTTCTAGTGCGGCTGGTCGCGGAGCCGGATCTTGAACAAGAGCAGCGACATCCCCAGTCCGCCGACGGTGAAGGCGGCGACGACGACAATGACATCCACCAGCGTGAGCCCCAATACGGGGCTGCAGGCCAGCGCCGGGAGCAAGGACTCTGGGATCTGGTCGAGGCCCAAGGCTCTGCTGCTCGGCGCCCGGCCCATTCTGCGCTTTATGAAGCTCGAGAGGAGATCGCCGGCCATGGCCGTCGATCCGATGAGCGCACCCGTCGTCCAGGCGAGACCCAGTAGCGGCGCGCAAAGCGCGGTGGCGATCACGCAGACCACGATGCCGCGGATCGTCTTGGCGGACCCGAACAGGGGGTGGCCGTCGGGCAAGGTCGCGCCGGCGTCGAGCGGGTAGGCGAGAAAGCCTCCGAGCAGCTTCTTGGCCACCAGCGGCGCCCCGTTGGCGATGCCCACCAGCAGGAGGACCTTGAAAATGAGCTCGAGCTGCATGGGGACATCGACCGGAGGCGCACGTGATGCGCCTTTCTAACCTGGAAGGTGCTGCACGATAAGGCCAACGTGGGTGCCGATCACCTGAGAGCTTGAATCAACTTTTGCGCACATCCTCGGGCGCAACCCAACACCACAGACACCGTACACGGTTTCGTGCCCCGAAATGATTGGCGTGTGAGTCGTATCGCGCAGATGGTGGCGCTGGACCAACCCGACCCCGGAGATACAACCATGCTTGCGAGATTTCTGATGAGCCTCACTCTTGTTATGGGGGCCAGTGCCCTGCTTGGCCAGGCAGCAGTGGCCGACACGATGGTCGACGCGGCTCTGATGAAGACGCTCGATCCCGACGCCGACGGCACCGTCGATCTAGCCGAGGCGAAAGCGGCCGGCGCCGCCATGTTCAAGAAGCTCAATTCCGATGACGACGATACGCTCGACATGAAGGAGCTTGCCGGCCGCGTCAGCGAGGCCGATTTCAAGGCCGCCGATCCCGA
>CAYUBZ010000449.1:0-1780 GCA_964443205.1 uncultured Hyphomicrobium sp.
TCTGCGTCGGCGCGCTCATTGCGTCCCCCGATTCCGCCGTGGATGGGCTACCCCGCCGGGCTTGCTACTAAGCCCCAAGCCATCTGTCGATGCTAGAGTGGCTTGAATGCGGCGGCACTTAGGGGGGCGGCATGGGGCGCTATATTCTGGCGATCGATCAGGGGACGACCTCGTCACGCGCCATGCTGTTTGCGGAGGACTTTTCCGTCGCGGGCGTCGCGCAGGAGGAGTTTCCTCAGCATTTTCCCAACTCCGGCTGGGTCGAGCACGACCCAGAGGACATCTGGCGCACGACGTTGGCGACCGCGCGGGGGGCGCTGGCCAAGGCCGGCGCGGGTGCCTCCGACATCGTTGCCATCGGCATCACCAACCAGCGCGAGACGACTGTTGTGTGGGACCGGGCGACGGGCAAAGCGATCCACAACGCGATCGTCTGGCAGGACCGGCGCACGGCGCAAGCGTGCGAGGAGCTGCGCGCGAATGGTCATGAGGAGACCATCACGGCGAAAACGGGACTGAGGCTCGATCCTTACTTCTCGGCCACGAAGATCGCGTGGCTGCTCGATGAGGTCCCCGGTGCGCGCGCCAAGGCGGAGAAGGGCGCGCTCGCCTTCGGCACGGTCGACTCGTTTCTGTTGTGGCGGCTGACGGGCGGGCGTGTGCACGCGACGGATGCGACGAATGCCAGCCGCACGTGCTTGTTCGACATTCACACCGGGCAGTGGGACGAAGCGCTGCTCGACATCTTCCGCGTGCCGCGCAGTCTCTTGCCGGAGGTGCGCGACAACGCCGCCGAGTTCGGCACGACCGACCCCGGCCTCTTCGGCGCCGCCATTCCCATCCGCGGCATGGCCGGCGACCAGCAGGCAGCGACCATCGGGCAGGCCTGCTTCAAGCCGGGCATGATCAAGTCGACCTACGGCACCGGCTCGTTTGCCGTTCTCAACACAGGGGGCGACGCCGTGGCCTCGCGCCACCGGCTCTTGACCACCATCGCCTACCAGCTTCAAGGGCAGCGCACGTATGCGCTGGAAGGCGCCAACTTCATCGCCGGCGCCGCCGTGCAATGGTTGCGTGATGGATTGAAGATCATTCCCGACGCAGCTGCGGCCGGCCCCATGGCGCAGGCGGCGGACCCGGAGCAGGAGGTCATTTTGGTGCCGGCCTTCGTTGGGCTCGGCGCGCCCTATTGGGACGCCCATTGCCGCGGTGCGCTTTACGGCCTGACGCGCAACACCGGGCCGAACGAGATCGCCCGGGCGGCGCTGGAGGCAGTGTGCTTTCAGACCTACGATCTCTTGCATGCCATGCACGGCGACTGGCCGGGCACGGCGGAGACGCTGCTGCGCGTCGACGGCGGCATGGCCGCCTCCGATTGGACCATGCAGCGCCTCGCCGACATTCTGGACGCCCCCGTCGAGCGGCCGACGATCCTGGAGACCACGGCACTGGGCGCCGCCTACCTCGCAGGCTTGCAAAGCGGCTTCTATCCGCAACCCGAGGTTTTTGCGCAGCGCTGGGCGCTGGAGCGGCATTTTGCGCCGAGCCTCGGCTCTGCTGCGCGGGCGCGCAAGCTCGCCGCCTGGCACCATGCGGTGCGCCGTACGTTGCTGGAAAGCGAGCCGCGTCCTACCTGATAGCTATGCCCAAGCTTCTCATCCTCATCGGTATCGTGCTGATCGCGGTGGGGCTTGCGTGGCTTGCCGGGGAGCGGCTCGGGCTGGGGCGGCTCCCCGGCGATATCGTGATCGAGCGGGAGAACGTGCGCATCTACATCCCG
>CAYUBZ010000450.1:0-1729 GCA_964443205.1 uncultured Hyphomicrobium sp.
CTCGCAATGATCTTATTGTCGCCCCAAAGCGGCTGGCTTACTCGCGCCTGGGCCAGGGGCATCGGATGCTGCGGCCGGCACTCCTTAGAGATCTTCTGTCTCGGAACGGTACTCTCGTTTACCGGGTGGGTGGTTCTTGCCGAAGCCGGCTATGGTTTCGTCCTGCAGGTTCTGGTCAATGTGATAGGCATCGGGATTCTGTGGGGCACGGCATGGGCACTCGCGCGGCGCAATCGCGGAACGGACAACGTTCCCTTGGCGCAAGCCTTGCGCAAATATCTTGCGGATTGGCGCTCGCAGCTGCAGCGGGTCTGACGGCGTTTTCCCCCACGGCCGACGCGCGTCCGCGCTGCCAGGCGCCCGCCAGCCTCGTGCTGTTCAATGCGCCGCTGCCCAAGTTCTCGACGGCGCTCGCCAGCAGCAAGCCGGTTCGCATCGTGGCGCTGGGATCGTCCAGCACGCAGGGCATCGGCGCCAGCAGCCCCAAGGCCTGCTATCCGGTCAAGCTGCAGGCCGAGCTGCGGCGCCGCTTCCCCGAAAGCCGGATTACAGTCGACAACCTCGGCGTCGGCGGCCAGCTCGCTTCCGATATGCTGCCGCGCATAAAGAAGGACGTGCTGCCGCGGAAGCCCACGCTCGTGATCTGGCAGACAGGCGTCAACGACGCGGTGCGGCACGTCGATCTGGAAAAATTCCGCAAGACCGTTTCGCGCGGCATCGAAACGCTGCAAAAGAACGGCGTCGAGGTCGTTCTGCTCGACATGCAGTATTTCCCCCGCGCCGAGAAGATCCGCGATTTCGCGCGCTATCTGGTCGCCATGCGTCAGATCGCCGAGGCGCGCAAGGTCCCCATCGTGCAGCGCTACGCCATCATGAAGCATCTGGTGACGAGCGCGCAGTTCACCGCCCGCCAGCTCTTGGCGAAGGATCTTTTCCACCCCAACGATCTCACCTACGGTTGCCTCGGCCGCTTGCTGGCGGATGCCTTGCAGGGCGAGGTGGGACGCATCGATCGCGTGAAATATCCTGCAGAACCCGCCAAGCAAGCCGGCGAGGTGGCACGTATCCCGGTGCATTAGGCGCCGGGCCCGAGCCTCGGCGCTTTGAGCGGGCGTTGCGTCGGCTGCGTTTGACGGCCGGGTTTGGTCGACGCACCCTTGGGAGCCGCACGATTCGCGAGGACCCAACATGGCCGGCCTCTCCCGCTCGCTCGACCACGTCAAGGACCGCTACGACGTCATCGTCGTCGGCTCCGGCTATGGCGCCGGCGTTGCGGCCTCGCGGCTGGCGCGCGCCGGCAAGCGGGTGGCTGTGCTCGAGCGCGGCCGCGAGGTGCTGACCGGTCAATTCCCCAGCCGCTTCCCCGACTTGAAGAACGATTTTCAGGTGACCGGCAAGCGTCTGCGCACCGGTTCCTCCTCGGCGCTCTACGACGTGCGCCTCGGCGAGGACATGCACGTGCTCGTCGGCTGCGGGCTGGGGGGCGGCTCGCTCGTCAATGCGGGAGTGGCGCTGCGCCCCGATACCCGCGTCTTTGCCGATCCCGTGTGGCCGGGCCAGATCGTGCAGGACGGCCTGCTCGAGGAAGGCTTCCGCCGTGCCGAGCGGTGGCTCAGTCCCCAGAGTGACCCGCGCGCTGCGACGCTCACCAAGTACAAGTCGCTGGCGACCGCCGGCAAGGAGCTGGGCTACACGCCGATTGCCCCGACGGTCACCGTGAGCTTCGAGG
>CAYUBZ010000451.1:0-1725 GCA_964443205.1 uncultured Hyphomicrobium sp.
CAGCTCAGCATGATCCCGCTGCTGACCTTGTGCGCCATCTATGCGCCCAAGGGGCGGCGCGCCACCTGGTTCGCGCTCATGGCGTCGCTCATGAACCTGGCGCTGGTGGCGGGCGCGCTGCAGACCAAGTATTTGAACGAGATCTACGTGGTGAGTCGCGGTTCCTACGAGAACCTGCCCTACATCGTGGCGTGGGCCATCGCCATCGGGTTCGTGGTGCCGCTGGCGGCGATCTTTGCCTTTGGCCGGCGCCTGCGGTGAGGGCGCCCGGCAGGGATGGCTGGCGATTGATGTGCGTCAATTCTCTGGTGAGGGTTCTCATCGTACCTCTGCCGCCCTAGATAACGCGGGGCAGAGACGGACGACGCGAGCGGAGCGATGCCATGAAGCCGACGACGACCTGGATCCTGATTGCCGACGGCGCGCGGGCGCGGCTCTTCGCCAACCACGGCCCCGGCAAAGGCGTGGAGGCGGTCGAGGGGGCCGAGTTCGATGCAGATCATCGGCCGGACCGCGAGATCGCGAGCGACAAGCCGGGCCGCACCTTCGAGTCGGTGGGGACGACGCGGCATGCCATCCAGCCCCACCATGACCCGCACCGCGAATTGAAACGCACCTTCTCCGAAAGACTGGCCCAGATGCTGGACCAGAAACTGGCGCAGAAGGCCTATGACCGCGTTATTCTCGTGGCGCCGCCGGTAACGCTCGGCGATCTGAGAGAGGCGCTGTCCGATCACGTCAAGGCCGCGGTCTATGCCGAGCTCGGCAAGGACTTGACCAAGACGCCGACGCATGAGCTGCCAGAGCATTTGGCGGAAGTTCTGGCCGTTTGACGGGCACCGCCGGGGAGCGGAGATCCGGGGAGACTGGGGATGCGGGGAGACTGGGCATGAGCGATCCTGAGCATATGCCGCCCTTGCGGGTGCTCGTCGCAATCGACCTCACCGAGCGCAGCCGCAACGCGTTTGCACGGTCCGTTGAGCTTGCGCGCGCCCCGGGCGCCCACCTGACGCTGCTGCACGTCACGAGCGACGCGCTCCCCAGCCAGGTGGCGGAGGCGCACGACACCTATGCCAAGGATATGCTGCACGATCATGCGGTGCGCGCGCGCGGCGAGAACGTGGCCAACGTCGAGCCCGTGCTCGTGCGCGGTCGTGACTACGAGACGATCATCGCAGAGGCCCGCAACGCGCATTGCGATTTCGTCGTTATGGGGACGCATCGCCCGAGCAGCCTCATGCAGGACATGCTGGGGACGACGGCGGACCGCGTGCTGCGCTATGGCGGCTTTCCGGTGCTGCTCGTGCGCCAGAAGCCGGCGGGCGCCTACGGTTCGATCCTCGTCGCGGTCGATTTCTCGCCCGCGTCGCGCCGCGCACTCGAACTCACGCTGCGCTGGTTTCCGCAAGCGCGTATCACCGCCGTCACCGCCTACGGCACCGCGCGGCGCTCGCTGCTGGCCGACGCCGCCGGCATGCGCGAGGCGGCGGCGGAGACGCGGAGGCTAGCCCTGAAGGGGTTCTTGGATGAGATTGCCGAGGCCATGGGTCCCAAGTTCGCGACAGCGGTTGCGGGCGTCGTGCCCATGGTCGAGCCCGGGTGGGCCGAGGACGTGATCCTGCACACCGCGCTGTCGGCCAAGCCCGACCTCATCGTGGTGGGCACGCACGCGCGCGGCGGACTGCAGCACGCGCTGCTGGGCAGCGTCGCCGAATGGGTGCTGAC
>CAYUBZ010000452.1:0-1708 GCA_964443205.1 uncultured Hyphomicrobium sp.
TGATGATGTCGACCAACAACATCCTGCATCCGGCCAACGGCTCGCCCATCATCGTGCCGAGCCAGGACATCGTCTTGGGGCTCTACTACCTGTCGATCATCCGCGAGAAGGAGCCGGGCGAGGGCATGATCTTCGGCTCGGTGGCCGAGGCGCGCCATGCGCTGGATGCGGGCGTCGTCAGTCTGCACGCCAAGGTGAAGGGCCGTTTCACGACCGTAAACGATGACGGCGAGACGGTGGTGGAGATCCTCGATACGACGCCTGGGCGCATGATCCTGGCCGAGCTTCTGCCGCGCCGCTCCGGCGTCACGCCCGCGCTCGTCAACCAGCTCCTGACCAAGAAGGCGATCTCCAGCATGATCGACGCGGTCTACCGCAACTGCGGGCAGAAGGAGACCGTCATCTTCTGCGACCAGATCATGTCGCTCGGGTTCATGCACGCCTTCAAGGCGGGCATTTCGTTCGGCAAGGACGACATGCAGATCCCCGACACAAAGGCGAGGATCGTGGGGCTGACCAGCGATATGGTGCGTGAGTTCGAGCAGCAGTACAACGACGGCCTCATCACCCAGCTGGAGAAGTACAACAAGGTGGTCGACGCCTGGTCCAAGTGCACCGACCAGATCGCCAAGGAAATGATGGATCGCATCTCGGCCGTGCAGAAGGACAAGGCCGGCCGCGAGGAGCCCGTCAACTCCATCTACATGATGAGCCACTCCGGTGCGCGCGGAAGCCCCGCGCAGATGAAGCAGCTCGCCGGCATGCGCGGCCTGATGACCAAGCCTTCGGGTGAGATCATCGAGACGCCGATCATCTCCAACTTCAAGGAGGGATTGAGCGTGCTCGAGTACTTCAACTCGACGCACGGCGCGCGCAAGGGCCTCGCCGATACCGCGCTCAAGACGGCGAACTCCGGCTATCTGACGCGCCGCCTCGTCGACGTGGCGCAGGATAGCATCATCACCGAGGAGGACTGCGGCACCGAAGGCGGCATCAGCGTGCAGGCCGTGGTCGACGCCGGCACGGTCATCGTCTCGCTCGCCAACCGCGTTCTGGGACGCACGGCGGCCGAGGACATCGTCGACCCCGCCAACCGCAAGTCGGTGCTCGTCAAGACGGGCGAGCTCATCGAGGAGCGCCACGCCGAATTGATCGAGAAGGCGCAGGTGCAGGAGGTGCGTATCCGCTCGGTTCTGACCTGCGATACGATCACCGGCGTGTGCGCCAAGTGCTACGGGCGCGACCTTGCCCGCGGCACGCCGGTCAACATCGGCGAGGCGGTGGGCGTCATCGCCGCCCAGTCGATCGGCGAGCCGGGCACGCAGCTCACCATGCGCACGTTCCACATCGGCGGCACCGCCAACGTGGTCGATCAGTCGTTCATCGAGTCGAATTTCAACGGCAAGGTGAAGATCAAGAACCGCGCCGTGGTGAAGGACAGCCAGGGCCGCGTCATCTCGATGACCCGCACCATGTCGATCGTCATCGTCGACCAGAGCGGCAAGGAGCTGGCGACCCACAAGGTGCCCTACGGCGCCCGCGTCCACGTGGAGGATGGCGACGCCGTCAAGCGCGGCACCAAGCTCGCCCAGTGGGACCCCTACACCCGCCCGGTCCTCACCGAGGCCACCGGCAAGGTGGACTTCGAGGATTTGATCGAGGGCGCCTCGGTGCGCGAGCAGACCGACGAGATGAAGGGCACGACCAA
>CAYUBZ010000453.1:0-1705 GCA_964443205.1 uncultured Hyphomicrobium sp.
GTGAGCTGCTGCAGCGGGTCCTTGGCCGAGAGCTGGGTGAACGCCAGCTCGCCCGCGATCTCGCGCTCCACATAGCGGCCGCCCTCGGCGACACGCTTCACCGCCGTCACGAGCTCGTCGGCGCCGGCGCTCTTGCTCACGTAGCCGCGGGCCCCGAGTCTCAGCGCACGCGCGGCGTAGATCGGCTCGGCGTGCATGGAGAACACCACGACGCGCACCTTCTCGTCCTCGATGAGCAGGCGCCGCAGCAGCTCGAGCCCGCCGACGCCGGCAAGGTTCAGATCAAGCAGCACCAGCTCGGGCCGCTCCTTGCGGAAGAGCGCGAGCGCCTCCTCGCCGGTGGCGGCCTCGCACAGCTCGGTGTCCTCCATGCCGGACAACAGCCGGCGGACGCCCTCGCGCACAACGCTGTGATCGTCGACGAGCAGGATCTTCATTGCAGAGTGATCTCCTGCGGCGCCTTGGCTGTGCGCTCGATACGTTCGCCGGTATGCACGGGAAGCCGCGCCGAGACGATCACGCCCTGTCCGTCACTGCGGTCCTTGACCTCGAGCGTACCGCCCAGCGAGGCGACGCGCTCCTGCATCCCCATGATGCCGAAGCCGCTCGGGCGGTCGCTTGCCTTGAGGCCGCCGCCGTCGTCGACGACGCGGATGCCAATCGAGCCGTCGGTGTGAGTCTTGACGTCGATCTCGATCGTGCTCGGGTTGCCATGGCGCACGGCGTTGCTCAAGCTCTCCTGCACAATGCGGTAGACGGTTGCGTCGAGGAGCTCCCCGAAACTGTGCTCCGGCACGTCGAGGCGGAAATTCAGGCTGGGGCGGTGCGCGCGCCAGAACGACACGAGATTGTCGATGGCGTGCGCCAGCCCGACGTCGAGCAGCACGGCGGGGCGCAGACGCCCGAGGATGTCGCGCACGTGGCGCTGCATCTGGCTGATCGCCTCGCGGATGATGCCGACACGTTCCGGGATCTGCTCGTGCCCGCCCGACCCGGCGAGCTGCTCGATGGCCACCGCGTCGACGTCGGCAGCAAACAGAAGCGGGCCGATCTCGTCGTGCAGATCGCGCGCCAGATCGGCGCGCTCCTCGTCCTGCACGGTGGTGAGCTGCTCCTGCAGGCGCTTGTTCTGTGACTCGGCGTGCGCCAGGTGCTCCACCATTTGGTTGAAGCCCTGGTACAAACGGACGAGCTCCAAGGGCCCGCGCTCAGCGACGCGCTCGCGATAGTCCCGATCGCCGACACGCGAAAAGGCGGCGGTCAGGTCCTGCAGCGGCCGTATGGCGCTGCCCAGCGTCCAGTAGACGAAGGCCAGCACCAGGCCGCAGAAGATTGTGAGCACGGAGAGCGTGAGCCCGACGTCGCTCCATACCTCGGCGACCTCGTTGTTGGCGTCGGTCTGCAGAACGACGCTGCCGTAGCCGTCGAAAACAGGCGGCAGCGCCACGTGCAGCACTTTGGGCGGCCCGGCCAATAGATTGAAGAACCACGCCGGTGCCGGATTTTCCGGCTCGGCGAGCTGGGAGGCCTTGGCGACCTTTCCATCGACGACAAGCGAGGCGCGCAGGTGGCGGTCGCCGTCGAAGTCGGCCACGAGCAGGTCCAAGCGCCGCTGCGGGTTGGTGGGCTCCTCGGCGTCGTCGACGGCGTTGTGCGCAAAGCGCCCCCCGACCGCGATCGCGGCCTGCATCTCCGTCTCGATCTT
>CAYUBZ010000454.1:0-1693 GCA_964443205.1 uncultured Hyphomicrobium sp.
AGCGCGAGGTAGCCTCGCCGGCCATCGGAGGCCGCGGCCCCTGCTGGCGCAGCGCCGGCAAAGTCGGTTGGCCCATGCCGAAAGCGGCCTGTGGCGCCTCGGAAAACCCGCGCGTCACCGGCGTCCCCGCAGCGGTGTCGCGCGGCGGTGCGGGTGGCTTGCCCGACTTGCCGCGCGAGGCGCGCGGCTTGGGCGTCTTGTCTCGATTTTTGCTTGGATCCTTGGGGGGGCGGGCCATGGCCCGAATATGGCGTGCGCCGCGGGCGCGCTCAAGCTGGGCGTGCGCCGCTTCCCCCTAACGTGGCCTCTTCGTCCGGTTTGCTGGCGGACCCAGACCGGACATTCCCGCGACAACCATCTAAAGATCGAGGCACATCAGGTCGTCGGCGACCGTGATCGGCCCTTTGTAGTGCTCACGGATCAGCGCCAGGTTCTCGTCGAGACGGCTCAGGCTGCGCGCCATGTTGTGAGACAGAACGAGCTTCCCGACGCGGGCCTTGGCGGCGAGCTTTCCGATCTCGCTCGGCCGCGCGTGCAGACGGCCGGCAACTGGGTCTGCTTGCTCGGGCACCGCGTGATCCATGATGAGAACGTCGGCGCCTTTGATAAGCGCAGCAAATTGCGGATTGTCGCCATTCTGATCACCAGAGAAGGCGATGCGGCGACCTTTCGCCTCGACGAGGAACCCGAGCGCAGGCACAGGGCCATGCTTCACGCCGACCGATGTGACCTTGAGCCGATCGTTCTTGAAGACGACCTCGCTCTCTGCCGGGTCGGCGCTGGCCTCGGTCACTGCCGCCTTCACGTGTCCGCCGGTTCCATCGAGGTAGCCTGACAAATACCGGTAGGCCCCATGCTCGGGGTCGAGCAGCGTACACATGTACTCCGATGTGCCGGGAAAAAAGCCCCCGCCCGAGGGTCCGATGATCGGCAACGGCCGCTGGCGATCGCTGAAGAAGCCGCTCTTCAGAAGAGCGACAAGGTCGGCGACATGATCGGCGTGGAGATGCGTGATCGCAATGGCGTCTAACGTCTCGAATTTTGCCTTCGCCTCGCCGAACCGCAGAAAAACGCCGCCCCCTGCGTCAACCAACAGCCGTGCCTGACCGTCGATCCACAAGACGTATCCTGCGCTGGCGCGCCCATCATCGGCGATTGGGCCGCCTGAGCCGAGGACTTGCACGGCAAGTTGCGACGAGCACGTTGCCAGCGCAGGGCCCGACAACGCGCCCATGATCAGGAGAGCCACAGGCCAGAGAGCGAGGCTTGCACCACGGATGATCTTCAAGAGCGTCTCCCCGAGCTCGCTTGGCCGGCGCACGTCTGGCCGGTCCGTCGACTCTAGAGATGGTACGCACCGCAGATGCCAAGTATTACGTTGTGCTCGTCGTCTGGGCACCGCTCCCGTTCGAGCCTGCGAGTCGCGATCTGGCCACCGCCAGCCGCGTGCGGCAAAGCCCGAGCCGGCCGGGCACCCGCTGATAGCGGCTGTTTATCAAGTCGGTAGCCAAACGATCATAGTGCTGGCACGGTAGTTCCGGCATCCTCACGTGCAAGGGGCGCGTTGCGCGCGCCCCATCGAGCAGGGAACGGCAACGATGCCCGAGACTTCGATCACAGCTCCGGTCGATTCAGGCACGAGCGTCATCTATCGCCACGCTCTGCTGGTGCGCATCACGCACTGGGTGAACGT
>CAYUBZ010000455.1:0-1689 GCA_964443205.1 uncultured Hyphomicrobium sp.
GCTGGTCCTTCGGACGCTCGGGCTGCGGGATGTACTCATCGACCGCCTTCATGAGCTCCAGGATCGAATTCTTGCCGATCTCGGGCTTCTTGTCCTCCAGCGCGCAAAGTGCCGAACCCCTGACGATCGGAATATCGTCGCCGGGAAACTGGTAGGAGGAGAGAAGCTCGCGCACCTCCATCTCCACGAGCTCGATGAGCTCCGGATCGTCGACCATGTCGACCTTGTTGAGGTACACCACGAGCGCGGGCACGCCGACCTGACGGGCGAGCAGGATGTGCTCGCGCGTTTGCGGCATGGGTCCGTCGGCGGCGGAAACGACGAGGATCGCCCCGTCCATCTGGGCAGCACCCGTGATCATGTTCTTCACGTAGTCGGCGTGCCCCGGGCAGTCGACGTGCGCGTAGTGGCGCTTTTGCGTCTCGTACTCCACGTGCGCGGTCGAGATCGTGATGCCGCGCTCGCGCTCCTCGGGAGCCTTGTCGATCTGATCATAGGCCGTAAAGGTCGCTCCGCCGGTCTCGGCGAGCGTCTTGGTGATGGCGGCCGTCAGCGTCGTCTTGCCGTGGTCGACGTGCCCGATCGTGCCGATGTTGCAGTGTGGCTTGCTGCGCTCGAATTTCGCCTTGGCCATCTTTGGCTCTCCACTTAGTTGTCGTTCCCTAGAGGAACCAGTCCATCTCTCATTGCCCGAGGCGCTGCCTCCCGGCTCGCCTCAATCCGTCTGCCTCGCGATCAGGCGTATTTCGCCTTCACTTCGTCCGCCACGTTCCGCGGCACATCCGCATAGTGCGCAAACTGCATGGTGTAGGATGCGCGGCCCTGGCTCTGAGAGCGCAGCTGGCTCACGTAGCCGAACATGTTGGCGAGCGGCACGTAGGCGCGGATCACGGTCGCGTTGCCCCGCATCTCCTGACCGCGGATCTGACCGCGGCGGCTGTTGACGTCGCCGATCACGCCGCCGACGAACTCCTCCGGCGTCACCACCTCGACATCCATGATGGGCTCGAGCAGCTTGACGCCGGCCTTGTCGCATCCTTCCCGCATGGCGGCACGCGCCGCGATCTCGAAGGCGATGACCGAGGAATCGACCTCGTGGAAGGCGCCGTCGTGCAACGTCACCTTGGTGTCGACCATCGGGAAGCCGATGAGCACGCCGCTGTCCCAAACCGAGTGGACGCCCTTATCGACACCGGGGATGTACTCCTTGGGCACCGCGCCGCCGACGATCGTGGAGACGAACTCGTTGCCCTTGCCGGTCTCGTTGGGCTCGAGCCGCAGCTTGATCCGCGCAAACTGTCCCGTGCCGCCGGTCTGTTTCTTGTGCGTGTAGTCGACCTCTGTCGGCTTGACGAGCGTCTCGCGGTAGGCGACCTGCGGCGCGCCGACGTTGGCATCGACGTTGTACTGGCGCCGCAGGATGTCGACCTTGATGTCGAGGTGCAGCTCGCCCATGCCCTTCAAGATCGTCTCGCCCGACTCCGGATCCACCGAGACCCGGAAGGAGGGATCCTCGATCGCCATCGTAGACAGCGCCATCGACATCTTCTCCTGGTCGGCCTTGGTCTTGGGCTCGATCTTCATCTCGATGACGGGGTTGGGGAACTCCATCTTCTCCAGCAGCACCGGCTTGTTGGGGTCGCTCAGCGTCTCGCCGGTGCGCGTATCCTTGAGGCCCGAGAGCGCGAC
>CAYUBZ010000456.1:0-1688 GCA_964443205.1 uncultured Hyphomicrobium sp.
GCGAAAAACCAGCCATGTTCCGCACGGAACAGCGCCGCGGCGCGCTCCGCCTTACCCGTAGCCTGCCCGGCACCTACCCGCCGGCCGAAGGCTGAGTGTCATGCGTATCACGATCGATGAGCCGTTGCGGCAAGTGCACGTATCTCAGGGAGCGATGCTGCTCACCCTGCAGCTGCCGCACGCGCTGACGCTACCCGAGCTCGAGACCGCCGCGGAGGGTATCCGCACGGCGCTCGAGCACGCGCGCGTCGTCGTGGTCAACGGCGAGGCGATTCAGCTTTAGCCGCGCACCCGCCCGAGCCAGTCCCGATCCGGGTCTGGGTCTAACGCAGCGCGACCCGAACCCTCAATGCGGCGAGTTTCGCCCATTCAGCCGCTGCTCGAGCTCGTCCTCGATGTTGCTCGCCGCCTGGCGCCAATCGCCGGGGGCGATGGACTGGTGCGCCTGAGAGGAGACATAGCTCGGCGCCCCATCGGTTGCAGCGGGGCCCTCGAGCGGCGGCCGGAACATGCCGATGCTCGCGGCCAAGCTTTGCAGCTCTGCAAGGATCGCTTCACGGCGAACCTCGTGGTCGGTCGCGAGGTTGCGCACATCAAGCAGGAGCTGCTGGTCGAGGCGGTTCAACGCATCCCCCAGAGCCTTGATAAGTGTCTTCTCGTCCCCGCTGATGTCGTTCAACTTGCCACGCATTTCGTCGATTTGCTGCAAGAGCTTCATCTGTGACCCCCATCCGGTTTGACCGAATCATCTGACGACTATGTCGCCATCGATTTCAGAAGGAAATGAGGTCGTGAAGGGGCGCGGTGAAAAAAAGGCAGTACGCGCACCAGATTGCATGCGCAATCGGTGCACGTAGTCGACGAAACCGAGAGCAGATTTACGGTGCCGGCGGGCTGCGTCCGGTGACCAGCGAGTAGACCAGCGAAAGAACAAACAGCACGAGAAAAATGAAGAAGACGATCTTGGCAAGCCCGACGGCCGTGCCGGCGATGCCGCCAAAACCGAGTGCGGCCGCAATCAGCGCAATGACCAGGAACGTTATGATCCAACCCAGCATGGTTTGTTTCCTCCTCGATGCAGTCCCGAACGACCGGTCGGTCGCCACAGGTCGCAAAAAACGTAGGCCGAGGGACGCTGCCCGCGGCGGCATGGCGATTAAACGGCTGGTGGGGGGCGTTGGTTCCGCGGTGAACCGTGGCATAGAAGGATCGGGAGGCCGATCGTCGGCGGCACCCGTGCGGAGGTTCGAATGGATTCCTATCTCGCCGCTGCCATCGCGGAAGCGCGTCAGGGCCTCGCCGACGGCGGCATCCCCATCGGCTCGGTGCTGGTCATCGACGGCCAGATCGTCGGGCGAGGGCACAACCGCCGTGTGCAGAAGGGCAGCGCCATCCTGCATGCGGAGATGGATGCCATCGAGAACGCAGGGCGCCTGAAGGCCGCCGACTACGGCCGCGCGACGCTTTATACGACGCTGTCGCCGTGCGACATGTGCGCAGGGACCGCGCTGCTCTACAAGATTCCGCGCATCGTGATCGGCGAGAACCGCACGTTTCGCGGGCCGGAGGGCTACTTGCGCGCGCGCGGCGTCGAGCTGACGATCCTCGACAGCGCGGAGTGCAAGCAGATGATGGCCGATTTCATCGCGGCGCACCCCGAGCTGTGGAACGAGGACATCGGGGTGTAG
>CAYUBZ010000457.1:0-1679 GCA_964443205.1 uncultured Hyphomicrobium sp.
TCGTGTGGCCGTCGGGCGCGATCGCGCAGATGTTCTCGGCCGAGGACCCCGACGGCTTGCGCGGGCCGCAGTGGCGCGGCCCGAGACCAACACGCCGACGCTCGCCGAGCTCTCCTTCCCGACCATGGAGCTCTACGCCATGCCGGCGGCGACATCGACGCTTCTGGACGACAGCGCCGTGAACATCGACGAGTGGCTGGCCGAGGAGGTGCGCTTGGCCGCGCGCTGGAGATTTCCGCCACTCAGACTTCCCCCTCACAGCAAGAAGGACCTTCCGACATGGCAGCGACCTCAACGACACCAACGACCAAATGGTGGGGCCAGTCCGTCACCATCTGGGGGGCGCTCATCACCGCGCTCTCCACCGTGCTGCCGGCGCTGGGGCCCGTCATCGGCATCGACATCACCGGCGACCTGGTCGCTGAGGCGGGCGAGAAGATCGTTGAGACCGTGCAGGCCGTCGGCGGCCTCGTCGGGCTCGTCATGACGATCTACGGGCGCATGCGCGCCAGCCAGCCGCTGGAGCGGCGCGACCTGACGGTGAAGCTGTAGGGCGATAGCCGCATTCAGCCGCAGTTCAGGGGGCGGCCTTTAAGGCTTTGCGCGATTGTTGCTGAGCGAGGCCGCCATGCTGCGAATCACCGTTGCCACTTTGCTGATCGCCACCGCGACCCAGGGCCGCGCGGCGCCCGGCGGCTGCTATGCCGACTGGTCGGTCGCCGCCCCCATCGTGCGCAAGGAGGGGCTGGCGACGGTCGAGACGCTCGCACGCCGCGCGCGGGCGAAGATTTCCGGAGACATCGTGAAGACCACGCTGTGCAGGGAGAACGGCGGCTTCGTCTATCGCCTGCTGATCCGCGACGCCGGCGGCCGGCTCTCCAACAAGACGGTCGACGCGCGCGCGCCGTTCGGGCGCTGATATTCCATCTCCGGGCGATACTCCCCAGTATAGTGGAGCACCTGATGCCACGGGTGCGAGCCAAGGGAGGGTCGCGATGCGCTACGTTGAAGGATTTGTGCTGCCTGTGCCGAAGAAGAAGCTGCCGGCCTACCGCCGCTTGGCGCAGAAATCCGGCAAGATCTGGCGCGAGTATGGCGCCCTGGAATTTTGCGAATGCGTGGCGGACGACGTCAAGGTGGGCAAGCTCACGTCCTTCCCGCGTAGCGTCAAGCTGAAGCCGGGCGAGACGGTGGTCTTCGCTTGGATCGTCTTCAAGTCGCGGGCCGACCGCGATCGCATCAACGCCAAGGTGATCGAGGATCCCCGTCTGGTGAAGATGATGAAGGACCCCAAGGACTGGCCGTTCGACCCCAAACGCATGATCCATGGAGGCTTTGAGGTGCTCGTCACCGCCTAGGTGCGACAGCGACGGTTTTAGGGCGCCTCTTGCGTTTGTTAAGCAGCGCCCGGCCGGAAGGCTAGGAGGGGCTCATGGGCCTCGCTATAGTCGGCGGTGCCAAGGGAGAACTTTAGGGTTGCGAGGGGAACGTGCGTGTCCTTGTCGTAGAGGATGACAAAGACCTGAACCGCCAGCTCGTGGCGGCGCTGGGCGATTCGGGCTATGCGGTCGACTCGGCATCCGACGGCGAGGAGGGCTATTTCCTCGGCGATACCGAGCCTTACGACGTCATCATCCTCGACATCGGCCTGCCGAAGATGGACGGCATCTCCATCCTCG
>CAYUBZ010000458.1:0-1674 GCA_964443205.1 uncultured Hyphomicrobium sp.
CGTGCATGAAGCGGTTCTCGAAGATCGTCTCGCGGATGACGCTGGTGCCGCCCGCCGTCGTCATCAGCGCCATCAGCTGCGCCTGCAGATCGGTGGGGAAGCCGGGGAACGGCTGCGTCTCGATGGCGACCGGCTCGATGCCGGCGCCGTTGCGGGCGACGCGGATGCCGCTGTTGGTCTCCTGCACCGTAACGCCGGTCGCGGCCAGCGCGTCGAGCGCCGTCTTGAGGAGATCGGCGCGCGCCCCTTCCAGCACGACGTCGCCGCCCGTCGCCGCCACCGCAATGGCGAACGTGCCGGTCTCGATGCGGTCGGGCAGCACCGCGTGCACGGCGCCCTCCAACCGGTCCGCGCCCTCGATGCGCAAGGTGGAGGTGCCGATGCCCTCGATCTTGGCGCCCATCTTGACCAGACACTGGGCGACGTCGCCGACCTCGGGCTCACGCGCGGCGTTCTCGATCACCGTCTCGCCGCGCGCCAGGGCCGACGCGAGCAGCACGTTGTGGGTCGCGCCCACAGACACCTTGGGGAATACGACGCGGCCGCCACGCAAACCGCCGCGCGCCTTGGCCACCACATAGCCGCTCTCGATCTCGATATCGGCGCCGAGCTCCTTGAGCCCCATCAGATGCAGATCAACCGGCCGCGTGCCGATGGCGCAGCCGCCGGGCAGCGACACCTTGGCTTGGCCGCAGCGTGCGAGCAGCGGCCCCAGCACCCAGAAGCTCGCGCGCATGCGGCTCACCATCTCGTAGGGCGCCACGGTGTCGACGATGTCGCGCGCGGAGAGATGGAACGTCTCGCCGATGTGCTGCGCCGGGCCTGCACGCTTGCCGTCGACGGCGGAATCGACGCCGTGGTTGCGCAGGATGCGCGCCAGCAGATTGACGTCGGCGAGGTTGGGCACGTTCTTGAGAGTCAGCCGGTCGTTGGTCAGAAGGCTGGCGATCATCAAGGGCAGCGCGGCGTTCTTGGCACCCGAGATGGGAATGGTCCCCTCGAGCCGGGCGCCGCCCGATATCTTAATGCGATCCATGTGGGTCGTGTCCCCCTCGCGCGGGCGTGGCCGGATCGGCCCGCTGTTGAATGATTATGCGCTTCGGACCCTTTCCAGCAAGTTTTCTTGGCGAAAACGCGCCCGCCGCGGCGGGTTCGGGGGGCGACCGGTCTCCCGGGGGCCCATGGAGCGGATCGTCTGCGCGCGCTCGACGCACCGCCCGGAGCGGCGGCAGCGCACGAGCCGGCAGCAGCGCGGACCTGGCCGGCAGCGCAGCTCGATGAATTTGAGGATGATCTCAAACTGCAGCCTTTGGGATCTCTCTTGGTATGTCGTCGTCTCGCTCAGAGTACCTGGCTCTCTATCGTGCTTGCGGTTGGGTGTGCGGCATCGTCCTCGCGGCGCCAAGCGCCCGAGGGCATCGATGAAAAGGGAGCGCGGGCGCCGAAGCGCTGCGATCCTGTTGCAACTCAGGGCAGCCTTGCGGCGCCCGCGCGCGGCGACTTGACGGTCTGGCTCACGCTTTGACGGTCTCCGCATTCCCCTTGGAGCCGCAGCTCCGCGAGAAACGCGGCGTCTTACACCTCATTGGCGGCCGCAGAGCCCGAAGCTGTTGCCAGCGACGGTCCTGCGGCGGGTGAGCACCAGAGCTCCCGGATATCCAGCCTCACGTCAGG
>CAYUBZ010000459.1:0-1671 GCA_964443205.1 uncultured Hyphomicrobium sp.
TGATCGGCTGGTGGCGCGACGTCGTGCGCGAGGCCGAGAACCACGAGCACACGCCCCTGACGCAGCTCTCGCTGCACTACGGCATGCTTTTGTTCATCGGCTCGGAGATCATGTTCTTCGTCGCCTGGTTCTGGGCCTTCTTTAATTCGGCGCTGTTTCCCGCCGACACCATCCAGGTCGTGCGCGATCATGTCATCGGCGGCGTATGGCCCCCGCAGGGAATCCAAACATCCGACCCTTGGGGGCTGCCGCTGCTCATGACGGTGATTCTGCTGAGCTCGGCAGGGGCTGTGACCTGGGCGCACGGCCGTCTGCTCAAGGGCGACCGCAGAGGACTCAAGATCGGTCTCATCGTCACGGTGGCGCTCGGTATCATCTTCACGTGCATCCAGGCCTACGAGTTCACGCACGCGCTGTTCGACTACTCCGGCAACATCTACGGCGGCGTCTTCTTCATGGCGACCGGCTTTCACGGCGCCCACGTCATCATCGGCACCATTTTCTTGGGTGTCTGCCTGCTGCGCGCCTTTCTGGGGCAGTTCACCCCGTCTGAGCATCTGGGGTTGATTTTTGCGGCCTGGTATTGGCACTTCGTCGATGTCGTGTGGCTGTTCCTGTTTGCTTTCGTCTATGTGTGGTGGGGCTGAGACCGAGAGCCCCCGAGATCGCCCAAAGATCGCGTAGACCTGAGCCGTTTCAGCCCGTGCTGAAACTCTCGATCGTTGAGGTCCCCGATCTTGCCGGACAACACGGCCCCGATGCCCTCTCGCGATCTGCCCGAGCTCACCATCCGCGCCGTCGTCACCGGCATGGTGATCGGCGCCCTGCTCACCCCCTGCAACGTCTACAGCGGCCTGAAGATCGGCTGGACGTTCAACATGTCGGTAGCGGCCGGTCTTATCGGGTTTGCCGTCTGGACGAGCCTGCGGCACCTCTTCTCCACGCGGGCCTTGGACCTGCTGGAGAACAACATCAACCAGACGGCGGCGTCGGCGTCGGCCTCCATCATCTCGGCGGGGCTGGCCGCTCCCATCCCCGCATTGGCGCTGCTCACCGGCCAGACGCTGGCGTTCCCCGTGCTGGCCTTCTGGCTGTTCGTGGTGAGCATTCTGGGCGTCGTCGTCGCCGCGGGTCTGCGCAACCAGCTCTTGGTGCGCGAGCACCTGCCGTTTCCCGCTGGCGTCGTCACCGCCGAGACCATGCGCCAGATCCATGCCGGCGGCGCGGAAGCCGCTCAGCGTGTGCGCCTGTTGTCGGGGTGCGCGGCTTTGAGCGCGGCGCTGAAGGTCCTCACGACGCGGTTCGCCATCGGCCCGCTCGCCCCGCCCATCACGGCAACGATTGCGGGCACTGGCGGCGGCGCAACCAGCGTGTCGGCGATGAACTTAGGCTTTGCGCTCGATCCCTCCGTGCTGATGTTCGGCTTCGGCGCCATCGCAGGGTTAAGGATCGCGGCGTCCGTTCTGTTGGGCGCGGTCGTGAGCTGGGCGGTGCTGGCGCCCATCGCGCTCGCCCACGGGTGGGTCGCCCCGGGGCCGCCCGACGCCACTGTCGCGTGGTTCGGTCAACTCGTGGAATGGCTCTTGTGGCCCGGCGCCACGCTGATGGTCACCGCTTCGCTCACCTCATTCGCGGTCTCCATGGCTCGCATGGCCCTGCGCCGCCGCGGGA
>CAYUBZ010000460.1:0-1670 GCA_964443205.1 uncultured Hyphomicrobium sp.
AATGCTCAAGAAGAGAGCGGAGAAGGGCCTGTTCGAACTCTATCGAACTGATCCTGACAAGGCTGATCGTGTGCTGTTCGGCCGCGAGACACATGCCGACCGGCGAGGCTTTCTGAAAGGTGCGGGTCTGGCAACAATGGGGGCGATGGTGGGCGCGACCATCCCGTTTCACCGCAATATCCCGGCGAATTTCATTCCCGTGGCACTTGCCGGCAAGGAAACCGTTGAAGGCAAGGATGGGCTCAAGGTCTTTAACGACCGGCCCTTGAACGCAGAGACGCTTGCCCATTATCTGGACGATCCGATTACGCCGACCAAGAACCATTTCATCCGTAACAATGGCATACCGCCGGAGAACACCAGCCCGGACGGCTGGAAAGTAACCATCGACGGCCTTGTCGACAAGCCGATGACCCTCACAATCGACGAACTGAAGAAGAAATTTGACGTGGTAACGATGGCCTTGACGATCGAATGCGGCGGCAATGGCCGCGGCTTCTTCAATCCGCCGGCGAGCGGCAACCAGTGGACATATGGCGCGGTAGGCTGTTCGGAGTGGACGGGCGTGCGTCTTGCAGACGTTCTCAAGGCCGCCGGATTGAAGAAGGATGCCATCTACACCGCCCATGTCGGCGCCGACACCCATCTGTCGGGCAAGGAAGGTAAGCTTCCGATTTCGCGCGGCGTACCGATTGAAAAGGCGATGAATGAAAACAACCTGATCGCCTTTGCGCAGAACGGCGCAGCCATCCATCCCATGAACGGCGCTCCGGTCAGGTTGGTGATTCCGGGCTGGCCCGGTTCCTTCTCGCAGAAGTGGCTGACACGGGTCTGGCTGCGCGAAAAGGTGCATGACGGGCCGAAAATGACCGGCTCCGCCTATCGCCTGCCGCCCCGTCCGGTAGCGCCGGGAACGAAGGTCAGCAGCAAGACCATGGTGTTGATCGAAGCGATGCCGGTAAAGTCTTTGATCACGAACCCGGCAACCGGCCTGAAGACATCAGACAAGAAAATCGAGGTTCGCGGCCATGCCTGGGCGGGAGACCGTGCGGTCAACGATGTGCACGTTTCGATCGATTTCGGGGCGACCTGGATCGAGGCCAAACTAGACGATCCGGTAAACCCTTACGCCTGGCAGAACTGGAAAGCAGAGGTTGAGTTCCCGCAGATCGGATATTATGAGATCTGGGCCAGAGCGACTGATTCGAAGGGGGTCAGTCAGCCGTTTGCCATTGCCTGGAACCCGAAAGGGTATCTCAACAACTCCATGCATCGCGTCGCGGTAACTGTTGGCTAAGGCCGTATGACGTCGCCAAAATTGCTGAGTGCGACCGCTCTGGCCATTGCTGCGCTGACAAGCGCAGCAATGGCCAATCGGTCATTTGCAGCCGACGACGAGTATTTCGGTTTGCCCGACGCGCCGGGGCGCGAAGAAGTCATTGCCTATTGCGGCGCGTGTCATTCTATGAGGCTCGTGGTGCAGCAGGGGCTTACGCGCAGCGACTGGGCGGAATTGCTCACTTGGATGTACAAAGAACAAGGCATGGAGCCACTTGAGGCAGCCGACGAGAAACTCGTTCTTGACTACCTCGGCGAGCATATCGATCCGGACTCGCAGAAACAGCGGCTTCGCCAACGGGGGATACTGCGGTAATCAAACCGTGTTAGTG
>CAYUBZ010000461.1:0-1669 GCA_964443205.1 uncultured Hyphomicrobium sp.
GCCCGAAGTGCGCGACGATTCTGTTGAGCTCCGCCTCGCCCTTGGCGTTGGCGGCGACCTGCGCCTTGAGATCGGCGATGTTCTGGTCGGGCTGGCGCGCGGGATACTTGGCACCCGTCAGCAGCGCGTGCGTCTCTGCTTCGAGGAAGCGGCCGGCATCCACGAGCTTCACGTTGTCGATGTAGACGCCTTCCTCCTCGATGGTCGTGGCGCGCGGCGTCATCGATCCGGGCGTCAGCCCGCCGATGTCGGCGTGGTGCCCGCGGCTCGCGACATAGAACAGCACCTTGGGCACGGGATCTGACGCTCCATCTCGACCGCCGTCCACTGCGCGTATGTGAGCCAGCGGGTCGGTTATCGCCGAGGCGAACACCGGCGTCACCACCGTGATGTCGGGCAGATGCGTGCCGCCGTTGTAGGGGGCGTTCAGCATGTAGGCGTCGCCGGGCCGCATCTCGGCCCCGCGCAAGCGGATGATGGTCTCCACGGATCGGTCCATGGAGCCCAAGTGCACCGGCAGGTGCGGCGCGTTGGCGACGAGGTGGCCCGCCGTATCGAACACGGCGCAGGAGAAGTCGAGCCGCTCCTTGATGTTGACCGATTGGGCGGTGTTGCGCAGCGCCTCCCCCATCTGCTCGGCAATCGCCATGAACAGGTTGTTGAACACTTCCAGCAAGATTGGGTCGGCCTTGCCGCCGAGGCGCTCGCGCGGGCGCGGCTCGGTGCGCGTCAGCACGAGGTCATTGCGTTCGCTGACACGAAGCGTCCAGCCCGGCTCGACGACGACGGTCTGGTGCGGCTCGATGACGAGCGCAGGCCCCGTGATCTCGGTGCCGGGCCCGATGTCCTCGCGTTTGATGACGGGCGCGTCGTGCCAGCGCCCGCGCGAATAGAAGCGCGTCGTTCCGGTGTCTGACCCTTCAGGGCCGCCACCGGACGCCGTCTCAACGGGGTCTGACCCTTCGGGTCTGACACCATCTGTTCCGGCTTCATGTCCGACCGCCTCCACCTCGACCACCGCCACGAAGATCTCCTTCTCCGGCGAGACGAAGCCGAAGCGCTGGCGGTGCAGCGCCTCGAAATCTGAGCGCATGATCGGCGGCTCCGACAGCGGCACCGGCAACGCCGTATCGGTGCCCGCGTAGCGCAGGTGCACGGACGTCTCGATTGATATGTCGTCGTGCGCGACGCCCTCGTCCAACAGCTCCTCGGTGGCGTCGCTGCCCAGATCGTAGGCGAGGCTCTCGATGATGTGCATCGCGTGCGCGTCGAGCGGCGCCTCGATCGAGCGCTCGCGGCTGGCACGCACCGGCGCCATCCCCATGCCGTAGGCGGACAGCAGGCCCGACAGCGGGTGAATGAGCACGGTCTCGATCCCGAGCGTATCGGCGATCAGGCACGCGTGCTGTCCTCCCGCCGAGCCGAAGCAGTTGAGCGCGTACTCGGTGACGTCGTAGCCGCGCTCCACCGAGATCTTCTTGATCGCGTTGGCCATGTTCTCCACCGCGATGCGGAGGCAGCCGTCGGCGACCTCCTCAGGCGCCCGCCCGTCCCCGACCTCCTTGGCAAGGTCGGCAAAGGCCGTGCGCACGGCGTCCGCGTCCAGCGGCTGATCGTGCTCGGGTCCGAAGATCTTGGGGAAGAACGCCGCATCGAGCTTGCCCGTCAT
>CAYUBZ010000462.1:0-1668 GCA_964443205.1 uncultured Hyphomicrobium sp.
GGGCACGCCCACCTTCGGGATCAGGATGGTGTCGAGCTTGGAGCCGGCCTGCTCCATGATGTCGACGACGTCGCGGTACATGTAGTGCGTGTCGAGACCGTTGATGCGCACCGACACGGTCTTGCCGGCCCCCTTCCAGTCGATGTCGTTCAGCGCCTGGATGATGTTCTTTCTTGCTTGCTCCTTGTCGGGCGGAGCGACGGCATCCTCGCAGTCGAGGAAGACGTAGTCGGCGGCGCTTTTCACCGCCTTCTCGATCATCGTCGGGTTGGAGCCGGGCACGGCCAGCTCTGAGCGCTGCAGGCGGGCTTTGCGAAGGGGGTAAAGGGTGTAGCTCATTGTAGGCGTTCCTCTTTAGCGGTTTCTTGTTCGGTTGCGTTTCTCGAGCTCGGTTCGGGTCCTCTGTCTTCGCCTCTCCCGCCGGCTCGCCGTGTCATGAAGAGACGGCGCCCCTAGAGGCGCCGCCCAAACCACATCAACTGACGAGCTTCAGTTTCCGCTCGGGCCGGCTTGTGGCCGATGCCTTGGTGGTCGCGCGGAAGTACTCGGCCGCGGCACCGCTGCCCGAGCCCGGCACCACCTCGATGCCGCAGTCGCGCATGGCCATCTCGCAACCGAACAGCACGCCGCCAATCATGATCTCGTCCAGCGCCCCCAGGTGGCCGATGCGGAACACCTTGCCCGCGACCTTGTTGAGTCCGACGCCGAGCGACAGGTTGTAACGATAGAAGGCGGTCTTCACGACCTGCGCGCTGTCGAGGCCGTCCGGCACGACCACCGCACTCACCGTATCGGAGTACCACTTGGGCTCCTTGGCGCACAGCTTGAGGCCCCAAGCCGCGACCGCCTTGCGCACGCCCTCGGCCAGCCGGTTGTGGCGGGCGAACACGTTGTCGAGCCCTTCGCCCAGCAGCAGATCGAGCGAAGCGCGCAAGCCGCGCAGCAACTGAGTCGCCGGCGTGTAGGGGAAATAGCCGTTGTCGTTGTTCTTGATCATGTCGTCGAAGGAGAAGTAGCACCGCTGCATCTTGGAGGACTTGGCAGCTTCCAGCGCCTTGTTGCTGACCGCCAGAATGCCGAGGCCGGTGGGCAGCATGAAGCCCTTCTGCGAGCCCGACACGCAAGCGTCGACGCCCCACTCGTCCATGCGGAAGTCGAGGCACCCGACCGAGCTCACGCCGTCGACGAACAGAAGGGCTGGATGCTTGGCGTCGTTGAGCGCCTTGCGCACGGCCCCGATGTCGCTCCTCACGCCGGTCGCCGTCTCGTTGTGGGTGGCGAAGACGGCCTTGATCTCGTGGTTCTTGTCGGCGGCGAGCGCTTGAGCGTACTTCTCGATGGGGACGCCGACGCCCCAGTCCTCGTCGATCACCTGCACGTCGAGGCCGAGTCTCAGCGCCATGTCGACCCAAAGCAGCGAGAACTGGCCGAAGCGGCTCATCAGCACCTTGTCGCCCGGGTTAAGCGTGTTGGTGATGGCCGCCTCCCAGGCGCCGGTGCCGGAGGAGGGATAGATAAAGACGCGACCGTTGGTGAGCTTGAAGGCTTTCTTCAGGTCCTCGAACAGCGGCAGCGTGAACTTTGGAAACTCGGCCGAGCGCATGTCCTCCATACGGATGTCCATCGCCGAGCGGACGGCTTCGGGAATATTCGTGGGCCCGGGAATGA
>CAYUBZ010000463.1:0-1667 GCA_964443205.1 uncultured Hyphomicrobium sp.
GTCTTCATCGAGCACATCGGCATCCCGATCCTGGCGGCGATCCCGCCGGCTGTGCAGGCGCTGCAGGAGCTCGACATGCATCGCAAGGTGCAGCTCATCGTCTCCGGCGGCATTCGTACCGGCGCCGACGTCGCCAAGGCCTTGGCGCTCGGCGCCGATGCGGTGTCGATCGGCACGGCCGCCTTGATCGCGCTCGGGGACAACGCGCCCCAGCTCGAGGAGGAGTACGCCAAGCTCGGTACGACGGCCGGCTGCTACGACGACTGGCACGAGGGGCGCGATCCGGCCGGCATCACCACCCAGGATCCCGAGCTCGCCGCGCGCCTCGATCCGATCGTCGCGGGGCGGCGGCTCGCAAACTATCTGTCGGTGCTGACGCTGGAGACGCAGACCATCGCGCGGGCCTGCGGCAAGAGCCACGTGCACAATCTGGAGCCCGAGGACCTCGTCGCGCTGACCGTGGAAGCCGCCGCGATGGCGCGCGTGCCGCTGGCGGGCACCGATTGGATCCCCGGGGCGCATGGCTTCTAACGGCACGGACAAGCGGATTTCCCTTCGGGGCACGCGCAGGATATTTCCGATGTGGGGGCGCAAGGAGCAAGGGAGCGAGGGAATGACGGATCTGGCCAAAGTTGCCGCCGAACGGGGCATCAAGTATTTCCTCATCAGCTTTGTCGACCTGTTCGGCACCATGCGCGCCAAGCTGGTGCCCGCGTCCGCGATCGGCGAGATGGCAAAGACGGGCGCCGGCTTTGCAGGGTTTGCGAGCTGGCTCGACATGACGCCGGCCGATCCCGACATGTTCGCCGTTCCCGATCCCGACAGCCTGATCCAATTGCCCTGGAAGAAGGACGTCGGCTGGCTTGCCGCGGCGCCCTTCATGAACGGCAAGCCCGTCGAGCAGGCGCCCCGCAACGTCCTCAAGTCCGCGATCGCCAAGGCTGCGGAGAAGGGCTTTGAACTGAAAACCGGCGTCGAGTGCGAGTATTTCCTCATCATGCCGGACGGGAGCGCGATCTCCGATCCCGCCGATCATCAGTCGAAGCCCTGCTACGACCAGCAGGCGCTGATGCGCCGCTACGACGTCATCACGGAAATCTGCGACAGCATGCTGGAATTGGGCTGGGGCCCCTACCAGAACGACCACGAGGACGCCAACGGCCAGTTCGAGATGAACTGGCAGTACGACACCGCGCTGAAGACCGCCGACAGGCACGCCTTCTTCAAGTACATGGTCAAATCGATCGCGGAGAAGCACGGGCTGCGGGCAACTTTCATGCCCAAGCCTTTCGCCACGCTGACCGGCAACGGCTGCCATGCGCACGTCTCGCTGTGGTCGAAATCGAATGGGCAGAACGTCTTCGATGACGGCAACGGCACGCTCGGTATCTCGGCGCTCGGCTACAATTTCCTCGGCGGCATCCTGCATTCGGCCGGCGCGCTCGCCGCCATCACCAACCCGACGGTCAACTCGTATAAGCGCATCAACGCGCCGCGCACCCTGTCGGGCGCCACCTGGTCGCCGAACACCATCACCTATGCCGGCAACAACCGCACGCACATGGTCCGCATTCCCGATCCGGGGCGCTTCGAGGTGCGGCTGGCGGACGGGGCCGCGAATCCGTATCTTCTGCCCGCGGCCCTTCTGGTCGCCGGCCTCGACGGGA
>CAYUBZ010000464.1:0-1662 GCA_964443205.1 uncultured Hyphomicrobium sp.
CGTGCCGTACATGGCCGGCAGTGCGCCGAACTTCTCGGTTACCGGGTTCCAGCTTTGCGAGGTGAGGAAGTCGAGACCGAACGCGTGCCATGCAGGCAAAGAGCCATGCAACAGCGCCAGAATGACACCCGCAAGAAGCACGAGCACCGCAATCGCGGAAAGGAGCGTGACGGTTTTGAAGGTACGGTCGCCGAAACTGAACCGGCGCAAGATCTTCGCGCGTTGTTCGGGGTCGTCGATCAGCGCGAAGTCTCTCCCCGCGACAGCTACCTCCATCATTTCACGCTGACCTTCCTGCAGGTTCGGCCGCGGGGCCAATTGGCGAAGATGAAAGCGGAGTTGTCCGCTCTCATCCCCGCCTACACGGCACTTAGTTCATCGCAAACACAGGATGACCGGAACTGTCTTTGATGGTTTTCCAGTCCTCACGCACAAGCTCGACCACACCGTCGGGCATGGGGATGTAGTCAAGCTCCTCAGCCATTTTATCGCCGTTGTTGTAGGCCCAATCGAAGAACTTGAGCGCGCCCTTTGAGGCCTCAAGATCGGCTGGAACCTTGTACATCAGGATGAAGGTCGCCGCCGTGATCGGCCAAGTCTTCGCGCCGGGCTGATCCGTCAAGATGACGGCGAATCCGGGCGTGCCCTTCCAATCCGCGCCAGCTGCCGCAGCCTGAAACGACGCGATCTCCGGAGAAACCCTCTTGCCGTCCTTGTTGATGAGATCGGCATGGGTGAGCTTGTTCTGCTTGGCGTACGCATACTCGACGTAACCGATCGAACCCTTGGTCTGGGAGACGTTATTGGCGACCCCCTCGTTGCCTTTGGCGCCGATGCCCACCGGCCATTCAACCGCCTTTTCGGTCCCAACCTTCTCTTTCCAGTCGTTGCTTACCTTGGACAGATAGTCGGTGAAATTGTAGGTGGTGCCCGATCCGTCTGAGCGATGTACGACCGCGATTGCCTGGGAGGGAAGCTTCACGTCCGGATTGAGCTTCGCGATCGCCGCGTCATCCCATTTGGCAATCTCGCCCAGGAAAATTTTCGCGAGTGTCGGCCCATCGAGAGCGATTTCGCCCGGCTTGATGCCTTCCACGTTGATGACAGGAACGATCCCGCCCATCACCATCGGGAATTGAACGAGACCCGCTTCATCCAGCTCGGAACCCGAGAGCGGCGCGTCGGTAGCGCCGAACGTTAACGTCTTGGCCTTGATCTGCTTGATCCCGCCGCCAGATCCGATCGACTGGTAGTTGAGCCCTATGCCCGTCTCTTTCTTGTAGGCATCGGCCCATTTGGCATAGATCGGATAGGGAAAGGTCGCTCCCGCTCCTGAAATATCGGCGGCAAGCGCCGTGCTAACTGCGAACGTTGCGACGAGGCCCGCCGCTGCCGCATAAGACATTAACCGCATAATGGTCTCCCTTAAGGATGGAGAATGGCGACCCGCGCTCCGCGGGCCAGCGATGGAGGCCGTCCTCCATCGAGGCGCCAGCAGTACCGCTCCACGGTAATCCTCCTATGTCAGTTCTGTGACAGTTCGATAACAGTGGAGGGATTGGCCGGAATCGGCGTCGTTTGGGACTATCCGGCCTGTGGAAATCGCGGCTCAGCCGGCGGCGGCGCCTTTTTCAGGACGGCTTGCCCGCAATTCGTTGAGCA
>CAYUBZ010000465.1:0-1658 GCA_964443205.1 uncultured Hyphomicrobium sp.
CTCGCCGACCTCCCCCTTGCAGGGGGAGGTAAAGAAAAGCGACGAGGCCAAGTATCGCCTGCCGCGCGCCGACCTGCCCACGCAGCAAGGCGGCATCGCCGGGCTGGCCAGCCAACAGTCGCTGGACAGATTGCTGCGCGAGGGCCGCCCCGAATTCACCGAGACGCCCTGGACGCCGCACCGCCCCCCGCGCACCGAGAAATCCGAAGGCGGAGTGCGGCTGAAAATCCAATCCGAATACGAACCCAAGGGCGACCAGCCCGTCGCCATCCGCGAGCTGGTCGAGGGCGTCAACCGCCACGTCCGCACCCAGGTGCTGCTCGGCGTCACCGGCTCGGGCAAGACCTTCACCATGGCGCAGGTTATCGAGGCGACGCAGCGTCCTGCGCTCATCCTCGCGCCCAACAAGACGCTGGCCGCCCAGCTCTACGGCGAGTTCAGGTCGTTCTTCCCCGACAACGCGGTCGAGTATTTCGTCTCCTATTACGACTACTACCAGCCGGAGGCCTACGTCCCGCGCACCGACACCTATATCGAGAAGGAATCCTCCATCAACGAGCAGATCGACCGCATGCGCCATTCGGCCACGCGCGCGCTGCTCGAGCGCGACGACGTCATCATCGTCGCGTCCGTCTCCTGCATCTACGGCATCGGCTCGGTGGAAACCTATTCCGCCATGACCTTCACCCTCAAGCAGGGCGGCAAGATCAACCAGCGCCAGCTCATCGCCGACCTGGTCGCCTTGCAATACAAGCGCTCGGGCGGCGATTTCTTCCGCGGCGCGTTCCGCGTGCGCGGCGACACCCTCGACATCTTCCCGGCGCACTACGAGGACCGCGCCTGGCGCGTGCATCTGTTCGGCGACGAGATCGAGAAGATCGAGGAGATGGACCCGCTCACCGGCGCCAAGACCGACGAGCTGGAATTCGTCAAGGTCTACGCCAATTCGCACTATGTCACGCCGCGCCCGACGCTGCTGCAGGCGATCGCCGGCATCAAGCTGGAACTGCGCGCGCGCCTCGAGCAGCTCAACGCCGCCGGCCGTCTGCTGGAGGCGCAGCGGCTGGAACAGCGCACGCTGTTCGACCTGGAGATGATGGAGGCGACCGGCTCCTGCGCCGGCATCGAGAACTATTCGCGCTATCTCACGGGCCGAAAGCCGGGCGAGCCGCCGCCCACGCTGTTCGAATACGTGCCCGACGACGCGCTCGTCTTTGTCGACGAGAGCCACGTCACCGTGCCGCAGCTCGGCGGCATGTTCCGCGGCGACTTCCGCCGCAAGGCGACGCTGGCCGAATACGGCTTCCGCCTGCCCTCCTGCATGGACAACCGGCCGCTGCGCTTCGAGGAATGGGACGCCATGCGCCCGCAGACCATGGCGGTCTCGGCCACGCCCGGCGCCTGGGAGCTCAACGAATCGGGCGGCGTGTTCGTCGAGCAGGTGATCCGCCCCACCGGCCTGATCGACCCGCCGGTCGAGGTGCGGCCCGCGCGCACGCAGGTCGACGACTTGGTCGGCGAGGTGCGGCAGGTGGCGCAGGCCGGCTACCGTTCGCTCGTAACCGTGCTCACCAAGCGCATGGCCGAGGACCTCACCGAATACCTGCACGAGCAGGGCATCCGCGTGCGCTACATGCATTCCGACATCGACACGCTGG
>CAYUBZ010000466.1:0-1649 GCA_964443205.1 uncultured Hyphomicrobium sp.
GTGGAGGTGACGCTCGCCATGCGCCATCGGCTGCGGACGCTCGCCGCGGAGCACGGCCGCGATCCGGACGCCTACAGCTTTACGATCGTGACGAAGGGGGAGCTGCTCGAGGACCACAACGCGTCCGTGCGGCGGCGCTTCAAGCGCGTGCTGGCCGCGCGCGGCGTGCCCTATGTCGAGCACGATGCGGTCCGCGCCGTCGAGGCGGGGCGCGTCGTCTGCGCCAGCGGGCGCGTCTTCGCCTACGACGAGCTTATCTGGGTGACGGAAGCCGGCGGCGCGCCGTGGCTCGCCGAGACGGGGCTCGCGCTCGATCGCGCGGGCTTCGTCATCGTCGACGCGACGCTGCGCTCGGTCACGGACCCGCGCATCTTCGCCGCCGGCGACGTCGCCTCGAACAGGGATCATCCCCGCCCCAAGGCCGGCGTGTTCGCCGTGCGCCAGGGCCCGCCGCTCGCCGAGAACCTGCACCGCGTGCTTGCCGGCGAAGCGCCGAAACCCTTCACGCCGCAACGGGAGTTCCTGTCGCTCATCTCCACCGGCGACAAATACGCGATCGCCTCGCGCGGGTCGTGGGCGGCCGAAGGCCGCCTCGTCTGGTGGCTCAAGGACCAGATCGACCGGCGCTGGATGCGCCCGTGGCAGGAGCCGCAGGTCTGATCAGCCGCCGAAGAGCGCGATGGCTTTGATCAGCGTGTTCCAGACACCCCAGAAGAACGGGATGCCGACCAGCAGCCACGCGATCAGCGCTCCGAAGCTCATGCCGCCAAAGCCGATGCCGTGGGAGCCGGTCGTTGTTGGCTTGGCTGTGCCCACCAGGTCCTCCGCGTCCACCTTCATCAGGTGCTTATCGTGCACGGGCGTGATCAGCGCGTTCGCAATGAGACCGACGACGAGGAAGCCGACGAGCACGTACATGGTCTGGTCGTAGACCTGGGCGCGCGGGATGCCGGCTGCGAGCTGGGCGTCGCGGATATAGCCGATGGCCAGCGGGCCGAGGACGCCGGCCGTCGACCACGCGGTCAACAGGCGGCCGTGGATGGCGCCCACATACTTGGTCCCGAAGATGTCGGCCAGATAGGCCGGCACCGTGGCAAAGCCGCCGCCGTACATCGTCAGGATGATGCAGAATGCGGCGACGAACAGTGCCAGCGCCCCCATGTGCGCAAACGTCGGCGCCAGGCCGTACAATGCCATGCCGAGCGCAAAGAAAATGAAATAGGTCCGCTTGCGTCCGATGTAGTCCGACAGCGAGGCCCAGAAGAAGCGCCCGCCGGCGTTGAACAGGGACAACAGGCCGACGAAGCCGCCCGCGATCGCTGCAATGCTGATTCTTTGTGCTTCGCTGAGGGCCTCGAAGGAGAGTTGCGGCAACCCGATCAGGGAGCCGGCGAAGATCTCCTGCAGCATCGGCGAGGCCATGGCGAGCACGCCGATGCCCGCGGAAACGTTCATGCACAATACGATCCAGATGAACCAGAACTGCCGGGTCTTGTGCGCGTCCTCCAGATGCACGTTGCCCGTCGTGATCAAGGCGTGCGAGTTGGACGGCGGGGCCCAGCCGTCGGGTTGCCAGCCTTCCGGCGGCATGCGGTAGCCGAAGGCGCCCGCCGACATAGCGGCGATGTAGATGGCGCCGATGACCATGA
>CAYUBZ010000467.1:0-1648 GCA_964443205.1 uncultured Hyphomicrobium sp.
CGCGTGCCCGAGGATGACAGAGAGCGTCAAATATCCAGATCCTGCGCGAAGGCGGCGTGCTCCTGGATGAAGCGGAAGCGCGCCTCGGGCTTCGATCCCATCAGCGCGTTGATCGCCTCCGAGATGGCGCTGCGGTCCCCATCGCCGATCTCCACGCGCAAGAGGATGCGCTTCGTGGGGTCCATGGTCGTCTCTTTGAGCTGGCTCGCATTCATCTCGCCCAGGCCCTTGAAGCGGCTCACCTCCACCTTCTGGCCGGCCTTGAACTCGCGCGCAATCAACTCGTCCTTGTGCGCCTCGTCGCGGGCGTACACCGACTTCGCCCCTTGCGTGAGCTTGTAGAGCGGCGGGGCGGCCAGATAGAGATGCCCGTTCTCGATCAGCGCCGGCATCTCCGAATAGAAGAACGTGATGAGCAGCGAGGCGATGTGGGCGCCGTCGACGTCGGCGTCGGTCATGACGATGACGCGCTCGTAGCGCAGGTCCTCGTCGCGGTATTTGGAGCCCGTGCCGGCGCCGAGCGCCTGGATAAGGTCGGAGAGCAGCTGGTTCTGCGCGAGCTTCTGCGTCGACGCATTCGCGACGTTGAGGATCTTGCCGCGCAGGGGCAAGATCGCCTGTGTCTCGCGCTGCCTTGCGCTCTTGGCCGAGCCGCCGGCGGAATCCCCCTCCACGATGAAGATCTCGGTGCCCGCGGCCTGCTGGATTGTGCAGTCGGCGAGCTTGCCGGGAAGCCGCAATTTGCGCGTCGCCGACTGGCGGCCGATCTCCTTCTCGCGCTTGCGTTTGAGGCGCTCCTCGGCCTGATCGACAACCCAGTCCAGAAGCTTGGTCGCCTGCGCGGGGCTGTCGGCGAGCCAGTGATCGAAGGCGTCGCGCACCGTCCCCTCGACGATGCGGGATGCCTCTTGCGTGGCGAGCCGGTCCTTGGTCTGGCCCTGGAACTCCGGCTCGCGGATGAACACGGCGAGCATGGCGGCGGCCGTCCCCAAGATGTCGTCGGCGGTGATTTGGCTCGCGCGGCGGTTATTCGTGAGCTCGCCGTAGGCGCGCAAGGCTTTCGACAGCGCCTGGCGCAGCCCGGTCTCGTGCGTGCCGCCGTCGGGCGTGGGGATGGTGTTGCAGTAGGAGCGCAGGAAGCCGTCGTCGGCGATCCAGGCGACGGCCCACTCGACCGAGCCGTGCCCGTTGGTGCCGGCGGTGCGGCCGGCAAAGATCTCCTTGGTGACGAGCGTCTGCCCCTCGATCTCGCTCAGCAGATAGTCCTTGAGCCCGCCGGGGAAGTGGAAGACGGCGTTGGCCGGCGTGTCGTCGGTGATGAGGGAGGGATGGCACTTCCAGCGGATCTCGACGCCTCCGAACAGGTAGGCCTTGGAGCGCGCCATCTTGAAAAGGCGCTCCGGCTTGAAGGCGCAGCCCTTGCCGAAGATCTTCTCGTCGGGCTTGAAGCGGATGGTCGTGCCGCGCCGGTTCATGACGGGCCCGAGCTTCTTGAGCTTGCCTTGCGGCGCGCCGCGCTTGAACTCCATCCGATAAAGCTGCTGGCCGCGCGCGACCTCGACCTCCAGCGTCTCCGACAGCGCGTTGACGACCGAGACGCCGACGCCGTGCAGGCCGCCCGACGTATTGTAGACCTTGCTCTCGAACT
>CAYUBZ010000468.1:0-1632 GCA_964443205.1 uncultured Hyphomicrobium sp.
GCGCGGCGGTCTCCCGGTTTCAGCTTGAGGAAGGCCGCGCGCGCGGTCTTGATGTCCTGGGCCGATCCGCTTTCCGCAGCTTTCTGCAAAGCTTTGACCGTCGGATGATCGGCGCCGCAGATGAAGATCAAGGCTTTCGCCAGCCGCCCCATGGCCTCGCGGTCGATCGTCTTCTCGTCCATTCGGATCCGTCCTCCAAGCCGTATGCGCCAGGCGCATCAAACCTTCTGCGCGCGCTCGGCGCGCCACGCCGCGATGCGCTCCATGAGCCAGCCCCAGGCTTCCTGCTCGCGCTCACCTGCGGTCTTGGAGATGGCGATCTCGAGATATTTGAGCTCCGCCTCGATCTTCTCCGGCGGCAGCATCTTAAGGCGCGACACCAAAACCGCGCACTCGAGCACGGCGGCTTGCGCGCGGTTGAACCCTTGCCATGGCGCATGGTTCCCCTCGTGCACGATGCGGCAGGCAAAGCGCGGGCGCACGTCATCCTCTTGCACGTGCTCGACCGCAAGCTCCCAATGCGAGACAGCGCCCTCCAGGACGGCGCCGGTGACCTTCTCGGCGGGCCGCGTCGGCCAGCTTTTGCGCCCCGTCAGGCAGCCGGCGTAGACGCGCACGTCGTCGGTATGGCTCGCCACGGCGAACGGCACGGCACGCAGGTTGTCAAGCGTGCGCGAGGGGCGGAACGGCGCGATGACCCAATGGGCGCCCTCGGCGATCAGGCCGAGGGGCGCGATGTGCACGGCGCCGTCAGCGCTCGTCGTCGTCAGAATCGTCTCGACGATTCTTGGCATCCGTCCTCTCCTTGCGCGCGGCTTTGAGGGTTGCGCCCTCGCCCGCGTGCCGCGTCAGATCCTCCGCCTTGCGGTCGGCTGCGACCCCCCAGTCTAGCCCACCGTCCTGGGTATAGCGCTTGCCCAGCGCCGCCGCGATCTCCGCCTTGGCGAGCTCGTAGCCGAGATAGAAGGCGTGTGCGCCATCCGCCTCCACGCCGAGCTTGTCGAACAATTCGAAGGGGTCGCGCGCCACGTGGTGGCCGTCGCGGTTGTAGATGTGAATGCCGTCCTCGGCCACCTCGATGCGGTAGTTCTGGTCGCGCACGGCTTTGGCCAAGGCGGCGATCTGCTCGGGCGTCTCGGGATAGGGGCGCAGCTCGTGCAGCGACAAAAGCCCGCCGCCGTAGCCCTTGGGCAGGCTCTCGTCCTCGCGTGCGCGAAACATCAGCCGGCGCGCCGCATCGTGCTCTTGCAGCGTGCGCCGCGTGTGCGGCGACACCTGCACGATCAGAACGTTGCGGATGTGCAGCTCCGAGCAGATGCCTAAGAGCGCCGCCGTCACGCCCTGGCTGTCGGCGTCGGTCAGCTCGGTCAGGTTGCCGGTCCCCATCAGGATCTCGACGTCGGGCCGCAGCCGCCGCAGCTCGGCGTAGCGCTCCAGCGAGGTCATGAACCCGAAGTGGATCGGATCGAGGATCGGGTCGGCCATGTGGGCGAGCCCCATGGCCTTGGCGCGATCGATCGCACGGATGAGCGACTCCAGATCGCCATGCGGCTTGGGCACCAGAACCGGCACGGCCTTGGTGCCCGCGATGGCGTCGAGCGTCGTCTCGTCGAGGCTCAGCACGAAGTCGGC
>CAYUBZ010000469.1:0-1621 GCA_964443205.1 uncultured Hyphomicrobium sp.
CCCCTGACGCGCCCCTCCGACGGCCTGCCCGTGGGCGCCGTGCACGGCTTCTGCGCCATGCTGTGGAAGCTGTTGCGTGAATCGAAGGCGTCGGAAGCCCCCACCCACATCGCGGTGGTGTTCGACGCCGCGCGCGAGAACTTCCGCAACGAGATTTACGAGGACTACAAGGCCAACCGCCCGCCGCCGCCCGACGAGCTGATCCCGCAGTTCCCGCTCATCCGCGACGCGGTAAAGGCTTTCAACATCGCCTGCGTCGAGCAGGAGGGCTTCGAGGCCGACGACCTCATCGCCAGCTACGCCCGCGACGTCGTCGATGCCGGCGGCGAGGTGACGATCGTCTCCTCCGACAAGGACCTGATGCAGCTGGTGCGCCCCGGCGTCGTCATGCTGGAGCCCATGAAGGGCAAGAAGATCGGGCGCGAGGAGGTGATGGAGAAGTTCGGCGTGCCGCCCGACAAGGTCGTCGACGTGCAGGCGCTGGCGGGCGACTCCACCGACAACGTGCCGGGCGTGCCGGGCATCGGCGTCAAGACGGCGGCCGAGCTGATCAACCAATACGGCGACCTCGACACCCTTCTGGCGCGTGCAGCTGAGATCAAGCAGCCCAAGCGGCGCGAGAAGCTCATTGAGTTCGCTGACCAGGCGCGGCTGTCGCGCGAGCTCGTCCGCCTCAAGGCCGACGTCGACACCGGCGTGCCAACGGAGGCGCTGGGCGTGCACGATCCCCAGCCTGACGCT
This sequence comes from uncultured Hyphomicrobium sp., assembly GCA_964443205.1. Classification (GTDB taxonomy): domain Bacteria; phylum Pseudomonadota; class Alphaproteobacteria; order Rhizobiales; family Hyphomicrobiaceae; genus Hyphomicrobium_A. The sequence continues at coordinate 742 of CAYUBZ010000469.1, forward strand.
TTGCTGGGCTTTCTCAGGGCTATGGAGTTCAACACGTTGACCCGGCGCATCGCCGAGGCGATGGGCGCCGAGCCGCCGGCCCCGCTCTCCGTCTCCGTCGGCGCCAGCGTTGCGGGCAAAGGGCGCTCAGGCCCCGCCGCCAGGCCGGCAACACCGGCTCAAGCGGAGTCGCCGGGGGCCGCCGTGCTCTACGCCCTGCAAGCGGCGAAAACGCCCTTCGACCGCACCAAGTACGAGACGGTGACGACGCGGGAGCGCTTGCAGGCGTGGATCGGCGAAGCTTTCGACGCGGGCCGCGTGGCCTTCGACACCGAGACGACGGGCCTCGATCCCATGCGCGCCGACCTCGTAGGCTTCTCGCTGGCAACCGCGCCGGGCAAGGCCTGCTACGTGCCGCTCGCGCACAGCCGAAGCGCCGGCGGGCTCGACTTCGACGGCGGCGAGGCCCTCGTCCAATTGAAGCTGCGCGAGGCCCTCGACCTTTTGAAGCCGCTCTTAGAGGAGCCCTCGGTTCTCAAGATCGGCCAGAACCTCAAGTTCGATTTCAACGTGCTGGCCCGCCACGGCATCCGCATCGCGGCCCTCGACGACACCATGCTCATGTCCTACGCGCTCGACGGCGGCAAGGGCAGCCACGGCATGGACGAGCTCGCCATGCGCCACCTGGGCCACGCCTGCATCTCGTTTGAGCACGTGATGGCGCACGTGCCCGGCAAGAAGTCGGAGCGCACCTTCGCGCAAGTGCCGCTTCCACAGGCGACGGAGTATGCGGGCGAGGACGCTGACGTGACGCTGCGACTGTGGATGCTGCTCAAGCCCCGGCTGGCGGCGGAGCGCATGACCACCGTCTACGAGACGCTGGAGCGGCCGCTGGTGCCCG
>CAYUBZ010000470.1:0-1609 GCA_964443205.1 uncultured Hyphomicrobium sp.
AAACGCCGACGGCCAGATCATCGGCGACGTCGAGGACCTGATCCTCAACACCGACAATCAGGTCGAAGGCGTGGTGATGGGAACCGGCGGCTTCATCGGGCTCGGCGAGAAGCGCGTGGCCGTGCGCTTGGGCGCGCTGCACATCAAGAACGAGGACGGCAAGGTCACCGTCTCGCTGCCGCAGGCGACCAAGGAGGTGCTCGACGCGCTTCCGCCATTCAACCGCACCAAGCCGCCCAAGTCGCTGCTCGACCGCGCGATTGAGCGCGCCAAGGAGCTCTCCGCCAAGAGCAGCGTCACCGCCAAGGACGCCTACGAGAAGGCGAAGCCCACGCTCGAGAAGGCGGGCGAGGCGGCCGAGAAAGCCTACGAGAAGGCCAAGGAGGAGGTGGCACCGGCGCTCGAGAAGGCCAAGGACGTTGCCAAGGGCGCCTACAAAGGCGCGCGCGATGCGCTCGAGGAAAAGCCCGAAAACGAGACGCCGGCTGCGACGGAGAAGACGCCTGCCGGTGAAACGCCGACGCCATAGTGCAGATCGGGTCAGCCTTCCGCGGCTGACGCCGTTTGGTGGAAATGTTCAAGGTGTCAGACCAAAGGGTCTGACACCTCAATCGGGTAACTGTTACCGACCGAATACGCAGACTGTGGCCGGTCCCTTGAGCAGATTGACGCCCAGCGGAATCTTGTAGCTCAGCTCTACGCGATCAATGACCCGCCGCTCGCCCCTGAGGTCAAGCGGGCGCGTCTCGCCTCCGTCCCGGATCTCGGAACGGACCCGGATGTCGTCCGGCGGCCCATGGTTGTAGATCACCCTGAGGTCGAGGATGTTGACCTTGTTGCCGCGCACGCGCAGCTGAATGGCGCTGAAGCGCCCTTCACGGCGTCCGACCCTGATGGTGTCGCGATCCGCCTTGATCCCGACGTTGCCGCAGCCGAGCTCATCCCATCCTCCGCCGCGCCCATCGGCGTGATCGCCCCGGCCGCCGCCACCGCCCTGAAGCCCGTAGACCGCCACGGTCGCGCGGTCGCCGCGCCCGCGTGTGCGGTAGACGAGCTCGATGCGGTCGATGATGCGGTCGCCGCCCTGAAGATCGATCGGCCGCGTGCGTTGGCCCTCGCGAATGCGCTGGCGCACCTGCACGTCCTGCGGCGGACCACGGTGGAAGAAAACCTTGAGGTCCATGAACTCCACGTCGTTGTCCTTGACCTCAAGCGCAATCTTCTCGAAGCGGCCTTCTTTTCTGCCAACGCGAATGGTGTCGCGATCGACGCGACGATCAACCTTCTTCTCGCCCAGCAGCTCCCAATTCTCCTGCACCGCCTTCTCGCCATAGACGTCGAGAATTGCCCAGCGACGATGACCGCCGCCGTGCCCCGCCCGCGCCGCAACCTCGATGCGCTTGATGGCGCGCCCGCGGCCCTTGAGATCGATCGGCGGCGTGCGCTCGCCTTCGCGCAGATGCCGGCGCAGGTCGATGCGCTCAGTCTCGTTGTTGCCGTAGACGACGGTGAGCTCCAGCACGAAGAGCCGGCCCTCCTTCGCCTCGAGGGCAACTTTTTCGAAGCGCCCTTCCTTGCGCCCGACATCGATCGTGTCGCGATCGACGCC
>CAYUBZ010000471.1:0-1607 GCA_964443205.1 uncultured Hyphomicrobium sp.
GCCAACCGCATGACCGAGCGCTCCGTCGACGTCATCAAGTATTTGATGAAAGAAGGCGAGATGCACAAGATCAACGATGTGGTCGACGCCGATACCGCCGAGCTCATCGTGCAGGAGTTCGGCCACACGCCCAAGCGCGTCTCCGAAGCCGACGTCGAGACCGGCTTCATGGGCGAGCGGGACGACGAAGGCGAGCTCAAGCCGCGCGCGCCCGTCGTCACCATCATGGGTCACGTCGACCACGGCAAGACGTCGCTTCTCGACGCCATCCGCCAGACGAACGTGGTATCCGGCGAGGCCGGCGGCATCACGCAGCACATCGGCGCCTATCAGGTGACGACGCCCAGCGGAGAGAAGGTTACCTTCATCGACACGCCGGGCCACGAGGCCTTCACGGCGATGCGCGCGCGCGGCGCCAAGGTGACGGACATCGTCGTCCTCGTCGTGGCGGCCGATGACGGCGTCATGCCGCAGACGGTCGAGGCCATCAATCACGCCAAGGCGGCCGGCGTTCCGCTCATCGTCGCCATCAACAAGATCGACAAGCCGCAGGCCGACCCCAATCGGGTGCGCAACGAGCTGCTCCAGCATGAGATCGTGGTGGAGAGCATGTCGGGCGAGACGCTGGAGGTGCCCGTCTCGGCGCTGAAGCGTACCAACCTCGACAAGCTTCTGGAGGCCATCCATCTGCAGGCCGAGCTCCTCGACCTGAAGGCCAACCCCAACCGCTCGGCAGAGGGCATCGTGGTGGAGGCCAAGCTCGAGCGCGGGCGCGGGCCGGTCGGCACGGTGCTGGTGCAGCGCGGCACGCTGCGCGTCGGCGACATCGTCGTGGCGGGAACGGCGTGGGGCCGCGTGCGCGCGCTCATCGACGATCGGGGTCAGAACACCGACGAGGCCGGTCCATCGGTCCCGGCGGAAATTCTGGGCTTCGACTCAGCGCCCGAAGCCGGCGATCCTTTCGCCGTCGTGGAGAACGAGGGACGTGCTCGCGAGATCACCGACTATCGTGTGCGCAAGCGGCGCGAGACCATGGGTTCGGCCGGAACGGCTCGCACGCTCGAGCAGATGATGCAGCAGTTGAAGGAGACCGGGTGCAAGGAGTTCTCGCTGCTGGTCAAGGGTGACGTGCAAGGCTCGGTGGAGGCCATCGCGGGCGCGCTCAAGAAGCTCGGCACCGACGAGGTCGAGGCGCGCATCGTGCATTCCGGCGTCGGCGGCATCACCGAATCGGATGTCGCGCTCGCCAACGCGTCGAAGGCCGTCGTCGTCGGCTTCAACGTTCGCGCCAACGTGCAGGCCAAGGCCGCCGCCGACCGCGACGGCGTGGAGATCCGCTACTACAACATCATCTACGATCTCGTCGACGACGTGAAAGCCGCGATGTCGGGGCTGTTGTCACCCACCATTCGCGAGATCTACCTCGGCAAGGCGGAGATCCTGGAGGTGTTCAACATCTCCAATATCGGCAAGGTCGCCGGCTGCCGCGTGAGCGAAGGCAAGGTCGAGCGCGGCGCCAAGGTGCGCCTCATCCGCGACGACGTGGTGATCCACGAGGGCACGCTGTCGACCTTGAAGCGCTTCAAGGACGAGGTGCGCGAGGTGCC
>CAYUBZ010000472.1:0-1602 GCA_964443205.1 uncultured Hyphomicrobium sp.
TGCCGCAGCCCGAGCACGGCGTGACGGTGGTCTTCATCACGCTGCCCAACACCAAGATCGAGTTGCTCGAGCCTCTGGGCGAGGGCTCGCCCATCGCCAAGTTCCTGGAAAAGAGCCCGGACGGCGGCATCCATCACGTCTGCTACGAGGTCGACGACATCCTGGCTGCGCGCGACCAGCTCAAGGCGCAAGGTGCGCGCGTGCTGGGCGACGGAACACCGAAGATTGGCGCACACGGCAAGCCGGTGCTGTTTCTGCACCCCAAGGATTTCTGCGGGACGCTCGTCGAGTTGGAGCAGGCCTGAACGGCCGAAGGAAGCGCATGGACCTCGTGTTGGCGATCGCGATCTACATTTTCATCTGGTGGATCACCCTGTTCGCCGTGCTGCCCTTTGGCGTGCGCACCCAGCACGAGGACGGCAGCGTCGTGCCGGGGACGCCGGAGAGCGCGCCTGCCAAGCAGCAGATGGCGCGCATCTTTCTCATCAACACCGTCGTCGCGACGATCGTCTATGCCATCGTCTACGTGGTGATCGTCTACAAGCTGATCACGCCGGACATGTTCCCCTATCCTTGAGCGGCGCAAGGCGGGCCCACAAACGCAAAGAGCAAGGTCCAAAGAACCTTGCTCTCGCGCGCTGACTGCGTCGGTATGTGGAGCCTGGCTGCGACAAGACGGGCGCGGCACGCTCGACACCTCGGCACCTTCTGGGCCACCCCTTTGGGTAGTCCCCAAGCGCCGATATTCTCCCTAGACTCGGGCTGCCCGCCGCTTGTGTGCGCGGCTTTGACCCACCCTCATGGCGAGATACCTTTAGCGGACGCGCGGCCATCTGTCACGGGGGCTTGAGCGCTTTCGCGAAAAAAAATCGCGGTCCCCAAAGCAGTTGCGACTTGGCCGTGTGCGGACCGTCGAGCGCACCCATCCCGATCATTCTCCGCCCGGGCCGCGGGGGCGACGCGCCTCGGCATTTTTTCCATGGGATAGGCTGGCTGCTCTCTCTTGGCCAGGCATTGCCACTCGGTCTATTCCACGCTACCAGCCCAAAAATCGGGCTCGCATCGGGGCCCCGCGAGGGTTAAGCCGCCTTAAGCAAAAGCCCCCGTCCATCGATCGGCCCTCCATGCGCCTTTCCCGCTATTTCCTGCCGGTCCTGCGACATCCGCCGTGGCGAGCCCGATCGGCCTCGGGCCCGATGACGTCGGGGGCGGCCCAATGAGCAAGCGCGCGCTATCGGTCACGCGGGAGCAGAATTTCCCAGAATGGTATCAAGCCGCCGTGCGCGACGGCGACATGGCCGAGACGAGCCCGGTGCGCGGCTGCATGATCATCAAGCCGTGGGGCTGGGGCGTCTGGGAGCGCATTCAGGCCGAGCTTGACGCCCGCATCAAGGAAACGGGGCACGACAACTGCTACTTCCCGCTCTTCATTCCGATGAGCTTCATCGCCAAGGAGGCTGAGCACGTCGAAGGCTTTGCCAAGGAGATGGCGGTCGTTACGCACCACCGTTTGAAGAACGAAGGCGGCAGGCTGGTGGTCGATCCCGAGGCCAAGCTCGAGGAGCCGCTCATCGTGCGGCCGACGTCGGAGACGATCATCGG
>CAYUBZ010000473.1:0-1585 GCA_964443205.1 uncultured Hyphomicrobium sp.
GCCGACCGCGAGGTGAAGCGCGACATGGAGCAGGGCCGCAACGAGGTGCGCGTGATGACCGTGCACGGCGCCAAGGGACTGGAGGCGCCGATCGTGTTCCTGCCCGACACCTGCACGACGGCCGCCGCCGGCGGCGGGGCTTTGCTCGCGCTGCCCGGCATGCAGCTGCCCGACGGCGTGGAGGGCACGCCGTTCGTGTGGAGCGTCAAGGGTACGAGCTCCATTGCCCCCGTCGCGGCAGCGAAGCGACAACGCAACGACCTCGACGCCCAAGAGCGCCACCGGCTGCTGTACGTGGCGATGACGCGCGCGCGCGACCGGCTCTATGTCGCGGGCTTCGAGGGACGGCGCGGCCAGGTGCAAGGCTGCTGGTACGAGCTGATCGCTGAATCGCTGCGCGCAACCTGCGAGGAGGTAGCGGGGCCCGACGGCACGAAGCTGTTGCGCTTAAGCGAGGCGCAGTCCGTGCCGCCGCTCGCGCCCAAGCACGCGGTCGCCGACGAGACCACGGCCGAGCCGCTCCCCGATTGGGCGAGACGGCCGGCGCCGCGCGAGCCGGCGCTCACCATCCCGCTCGCGCCCTCGCGGCTCGAAGCCTATGCGCCGGACGAAGCGGGCGAGCCGCTGCCGTCGCCCGAGCGCACCTACGAAGGCGACGAGCCGCCGGTGTTGTCGCCGGGCACTGCTGCGAGCGAGGGCCGCTTCCTGCGCGGCACGCTCACGCACGCGCTGTTGCAGTATCTGCCCACGCTGCCACAGGCGGGATGGAAATCTGCGGCCCAGGGATTCCTCGAGCAACGCGGGCGCGAGCTCGCGGCTGGCGCGCGCAAAGCCATCGTCAAGGAGACGCTCGCCATTCTCACCGATCCGGCGTTCGCGCCGCTGTTCGGTCCGGGTAGCCGCGCCGAGGTCCCAATTGTGGCGCGCCTCCCCAACCCCAAGCCGCAGGGCACAGCGCTCAAGCTCATCGGCCAGATCGATCGTCTGATCGACCTGGGTGATGAAATTTTGATCGTCGATTACAAGACCAACCGGCCGCCCCCGTCAGACGTCGAACGTGTTGCCCCTGCTTACCTTTTTCAGCTTGCGGCCTACCGCCTGGCGCTTGCCGCCATCTATCCCGGCCGCACGCTGAAGGCGGCCCTGCTCTGGACCGCAACCCCGCGAATCATGCAAGTGCCAGGCGAGCTATTGGATCAATACGCCACCCGACTCTGGGATCTGGACCATCTGGCCCTAAGTGTCCTTGACGCTAACGAGGTGCATTCCTAACTTCCCGCAACGACGAAGTGCCGCCACCAGCGCCGCCGGAGCCCGATAAGGAGACCGTCCATATGGCAAATGCAGTGTCCGACAGCACCTTCGAGCAGGAGGTTTTGAAGTCCACGGAACCGGTTCTCGTGGACTTTTTTGCCGAGTGGTGCGGGCCGTGCAAGGCCATGGCGCCCGCGCTCGAGCAGGTCGCCGAGGAGATGGCCGGCAAGGTCAAGGTGGTGAAGCTCGACGTCGACCAGAACCCCACCGTCACCGGCAAGTACAATATCCGCGCCATGCCGACGCTGATGCTGTTCAAGAACGGCGAGGT
>CAYUBZ010000474.1:0-1582 GCA_964443205.1 uncultured Hyphomicrobium sp.
GGGCTTCGCGCGTAGGGTTCGTCAGCTGTGTTGGGCGCCTGCGGCCAACACTAGGCCCCTCAAAAATTGACGATCGCCCCCGTCAGCACCAGATCGAGGTCGTCGATCGGCACCCGCGCGATCGGCCCCGTCGCCGCGAAACCCTGTAGCTGGCGCAGGGTCACGTTTCCGGAGACGTGCCGATAGGCCAGGTAGAGGATCATCGCTGCAGCATCGATGCCCTGCGCGAGACCGCCTCCGATAACATTCATGTCCGATTGCCAGACGGCCCAGGTGCCGAGGCCGGTGGGATTGAGCGGGTCCCCGGGCCCGACCGGCAGCGCGGTGGGCGCGCCGCCGGCGTAGAGATAGAGCTCGCCATAGATCGTCGACTTGCCGAGCGCGTTGATCCGCCTCTCGAGCCCCACCTGGCCCGACCAGAACAGCTCGCCGTCGTCGACGCCCGTGCCGGCGAAGCGCGGCGTGTCCTCGAGGAGGCCGTCGATGGTGAGCCCGGCCCCCAGATTGAAGAAGAGGCCCGTTGCCTGGTGCAGCACGCTGACGGAGCCTCCCAGCTGGCGGCACTTGGTGGCATCGCCCGAGATCGCGAAGAGGGTGAGGGCGCAGACGCCGCGCGAGCGCGAGCCGGGAAAGAGGTCGAGATAGCCGACGCCAGCGGCGACATCGAGGCCCGCAATCTGGCCCCGGTAACGTAGCGTCGCGTCCCAGAAGTCGTCGGCGACAAGAGTTGCGGCGGCGCTAAAGCCGTTCCAGGTCGGGGAGACGAACTTGATGAGCTCGAAGCCGCGCTGCGTCTCGCCCGGCTGGTCCCCGCCGGCACCGATGATGCGGCGCCAGGTGAGCGTGCGGCTGAGCTCGCCATTGCGCGCCGAGCGCAGGAACATGCTGAGGCCCATGTTCTCGACGCCGCCGTATTTCGCGAACCAGTCCGTCTGCGTGACGTTCGCATCCGCAATGTTGGTGAACGACGGGAACGTGGTGCCCAAGAAGAAGCTGCCGATGCGCTTGCTCTTGAAGAACCAGACGCTGTCGCGGATGTCGAGCAAATCGGCAAACGTCGCGCTGAACTGGTTCACGAGCTTGGAGTTCGCCGACCTCACGCCCAGCTCGATGCGGTAGCCCGCCTGCCAGTCGGACGTGATGTTCGCGGCGCCGATGAAGCGCAGGCGCGTGCGCGCGTTGTCGTTTGTGACAACGTAGGTGTTGCGCTCGGCCCCGTCGTCCCAACCGAGCACGGCCTCGTTGATGAGGCCCGAGACCTCGAGCGCGACGCTGCGGTTGCCCTTGCGCGCGACCGTCGCCTCGAGCTCGGCGATGCGTTCCTCCAGATCCGCGCAGCAGTCCGTGCCGGGGCCTGCCGCGCCGGCGCAGGGTGCCCAGCAAAGTACGAGCATCGCCGCGGTGTAAAGTGCGGCCCATGAGCCGCGCCGGTTGCGCACGCCGGTGTCCCGTGCAGCCTCGCCCTGACGCCTTGATCGCCCGAGGCCTAGCAGATTCGCGCCGAAGGACGGCCTTCTTTCCGCTCAGTTAGGGAAGCGGATCAGGATCTGCATCTTGACGAGCCACGGGAAGAGGTTGCGCA
>CAYUBZ010000475.1:0-1570 GCA_964443205.1 uncultured Hyphomicrobium sp.
GGATCGTGGCGCATGATCTCCCGGTCCTTGCAGGATCCGGGCTCGCTCTCGTCGGCGTTGACGGCGAGATAGGAGGGGCGGGGATCGTTCTTGGGCATGAACGACCACTTGAGGCCCGTGGGAAAGCCCGCGCCCCCGCGGCCGCGCAGGCCCGAGGCCTTCACCTCGCTGATGATCCAATCGTGGCCCTTGTCGATCAGCGCCTTGGTGTCGCTCCAAGCGCCGCGTGCCCGCGCGCCCGCGAGGCGCCAATCCTCGTACCCATAGAGGTTGAGGAAGATGCGATCCTTGTCTTCGAGCATGCGCCTTCAGCCTCTTTGCGTCTTCAGACCCGGGCGTCCTTCTTGTCCCCACTGAGAAGAGTCGTGGCACCGCCTGCCGGAGCCGACCCTTGCCGTCCGATCTGCGAGCCGGGTTTAGGCGGCCGGCCCTCTCGCAATCCGTGGAGCAGCCTCTCGAACAGCTCCGGATCGAGGTCCTCGTAGGTATCCTTGCCGATCTGCACGACGGGCGCGTTGGCGCAGCAGCCCAGGCACTCGACCTCCTCCCAGGAGAAGCATCCATCGCGCGAGAGCTCGTGGGGATGCTCCGCGATTTGCTCTTTGCAGATCTCGATCAGTGCCTCGGAGCCGCGCAGCATGCACGGCGTGGTGCCGCAAACCCACAGATGGGCCGTCTTTCCCACCGGGGCAAGCTGGAACATCGTGTAGAAGGTGGCGATCTCCAGCACGCGGATGTAGGCCATTCCCAGCATGTCGGCGACGGCGCGGATGGCAGGCTCGGTGCACCAGCCTTCCTGCGCTTGCGCGCGCCACAAGAGCGCCACCACGGCGGACGCCTCCTTGCCGGGCGGATACTTGGCGATCTCCTTTTTGGCCCACGCCAGGTTCTCCGGCGTGAAGGCAAAGCTTGGAGGCTGCTCGGGGTAAAGGCGGCGGACGGCCAAGGCTAGCACCTCTTCAGAAGCGCGGCGGAAGCTGGCGGCAGGGCACCGCACGCGGCCTTGCTCCGCCGCCAGTGTCGCTGATTTTGACGCAGCGCACAATTCCCTCGTTCCACTACGTCCAACAGCGCGTCAACGCAAGCACTTGACGCCGAAAGATGCGCAGACGCCGGCGTTGGTTCACAGCATATGAACGCGCACAAACGGCTGCTCTGCGCGTGCCCGTGGGGTCTAGCCGACCGGTACCCCGAGCCAGGAGAGGAGCAGCACGACGGCCGCCAGCGGCGCCAGCAGAAGCGCCGTCTGCGCGCCCACGCGCAGGAATCCGAGCCAAAAGACGGCCAGCGCCGCGCCGAAAATCATTATGACGAAGCCGCCATTGAGCGGCCCGCGGGTCATGGCGAAGAGGAGGCCGGACGCCATCGCGGCAAGTCCGATGGCGGCGACGGTGAGGGGGGCGGTCGCCTGTGCCACGCCCATCGGCCAATCAAAACGTTGCGCTAACTCGCGGTAGCTGGCGAGCGCCAGCCCCCAGCCGATGGCCGCTACTGCCAGCACGAACAGGTGGTCGACCACGACAGGCCTCTCTTAGCGGTCGATCTCGCCGAAGACGATGTCGATGGAGCC
>CAYUBZ010000476.1:0-1557 GCA_964443205.1 uncultured Hyphomicrobium sp.
GTCCTTCATCAGCTTGTAGTTGATGGAGTCCAACAGCGCCTCGAAGCTCGCATCGATGATGTTGGGCGAGACTCCGACCGTGAACCAGCGCGTGCCCGTCATCGTGTCGTGGCTCTCCACCAAAACGCGCGTCACCGCCTCGGTGCCTCCCGTCAGGATGCGCACCTTGTAGTCAACGAGCTCGACGCCCTCGATGTGCTTCTGATAGCGGCCGAGATCCTTGCGCAGCGCGGTATCGAGCGCGTTCACGGGGCCGTTGCCCTCGCCGACCGACCACAACGGCTCGTTGTCGCCGTTGACGTAGACCTTGACGGTCGCCTCCGACACCGTGACCAGCTTTCCACGCGCGTTGTGGCGCTGCTCGACCATGACGCGGAAGCTGTCGACCGTGAAGTAGCGCGGCACCTTATCGAGCAGCCGCCGGGCCAGCAGCTCGAAGGAGGCCTCGGCCGCCTCGTAGGAATAGCCGGCCGCCTCCCGCGCCTTCACCTCGTCCAGAAGCGTGCCCACGCGCGGGTCGTCCTTCTCGACCTGGATGCCGAACCGCTCGATCGAGGCCAGAATGCTCGAGCGTCCCGCCTGCTTCGACACGAGCAGGTTGCGGCGATTGCCGACGCTCTCCGGCGCGACGTGCTCATACGTCGCCGGCTCCTTGACGATGGCGGAGGTATGAATGCCGGCCTTGGTCGCGAAGGCGCTTTCGCCCACGTAGGGCGCGTGCCGGTCGGGCGCCCGGTTCAGAACCTCGTCCAGCACACGGCTGGCGTGCGTCAGCGTGCACAGACGCTCGGGCGTCACTTTGGTCTCGAAGTGCTCCGCGAACTCGCTCTTCAGCAGCAGCGTCGGGATGATGGAGGTGAGGTTGGCGTTGCCGCAGCGCTCGCCGATCCCGTTGAGCGTGCCCTGGATCTGGCGGCATCCGGCGCGCACCGCCGCCAGCGAGTTGGCCACCGCGTTGTCGGTATCGTTGTGGGTATGGATGCCGAGATGCGAGCCCGGCACGGTCTTGACGACCTCCTTGACGATGCGCTCGATTTCATGCGGCAGGGTTCCGCCGTTGGTGTCGCACAGCACGACCCAGCGAGCGCCGGCTTCGTAGGCGGTGCGCGCAACCTTGAGCGCATACTCGGGGTTGCCCTTGTAGCCGTCGAAGAAGTGCTCGCAGTCGATCAGCGCCTCGCGCCCCGACTCCGTCACCGCCTTCACCGACTGCTCCAGCGCCAAGAGGTTCTCCTCGTTGGTGATGCCGAGCGCCACGCGGACGTGATAGTCCCAGGCCTTGGAGACGAGGCAGATCGCCTGCGCGCGGGCGGCGAGAACCGCCTGCAGGCCCGGGTCGTTGGAGATCGAGCGGCCCGAGCGTTTGCTCATCCCGAACGCGGTGAGCGTCGCCGTCTTGAGGCTGGGCGTTTCGGCCAGAAACTGCGTGTCGGTCGCATTGGCGCCGGGGTAGCCGCCTTCGACGTAGTCGATGCCGAGGTCATCGAGCACGCCCGCGATGCGCCGCTTCTCCTCCACTGAGAAGTCGACGCCCGTCGTCTGCGCGCCGTCGCGCAG
>CAYUBZ010000477.1:0-1557 GCA_964443205.1 uncultured Hyphomicrobium sp.
GTGCCGCGCATCATCACCTCGTGGTTGCCGCGGCGCGTGCCGTACTGGTTGAAATCGGCAATCGCCACGTTGTGCTCCTGCAGGTATTCTCCGGCGGGCGAGGCGGGCTTGATGGCACCGGCGGGCGAGATGTGGTCGGTGGTGATCTTGTCGCCGAACAGCCCCAGGATGCGTGCGCCGACGATGTCGGTGACGGGGTGCGGTGTGGGTTCGATGCCCTCGAAATAGGGGGGATTGCGCACGTAGGTGGAGTTGCCGTCCCAGGTATAGGTCAGCCCGCCGGCGGTATCGATGGCGCGCCAGCTCGCGTCCCCATTGAAGACGTCGGCGTAGCGCTCGACGAACAGCGCCCGGGTGATGTTTTCCGCGATAAACCTCTGGATCTCCTGCGCCGACGGCCAGATGTCCTTCAAGAACACCGGCTTGCCGTCGCGGGCCGTCCCCAGCGGGTCCTTGGTGAGATCCATCTGCACCGAGCCCGCCAGCGCGTAGGCGACGACGAGGGGCGGCGAGGCCAGATAGTTCGCCTGCACGTCGGGGCTCACGCGGCCTTCGAAGTTGCGGTTTCCCGACAGCACGGCGGCGGCGATGATGCCGTTGTCGTTGATGGCGGCCGAGATCTCGGGCGCGAGCGGTCCGGAGTTCCCGATGCAGGTGGTGCAGCCGAAGCCGACGAGGTTGAAACCGAGCTTGTCGAAGTAGGGCTGCAGGCCCGCCTTGTCGAGATAGGCGGAGACGACCTGCGAGCCAGGCGCGAGTGAGGTCTTGACCCACGGCTTGGTCTGCAAGCCCTTCTCGACCGCCTTCTTCGCCAGCAAACCCGCCGCGATCAGCACGGACGGGTTCGACGTATTGGTGCAGCTGGTGATGGCCGCGATGACCACGTTGCCGTGCCCGATATCGAAGTCGCGCCCCTTTACGGGCACGCGCTTTGCAAGCTCGCCTGCCTTGCGGTACTCGCTCTCCATCGCCTTGGCGAAGCCGGCGCTCACGTCGGGTAGGGCAACGCGGCCTTCGGGACGCTTGGGGCCGGCCATTGAAGGCACCACGGTGCCCAGATCGAGCTCGAGCGTGTCGGTGAACACGGGATCGGGCGCGCCGCTTTCCCGGAAAAGGCCTTGTGCTCTTGCATAGTCCTCGACCAGCGCAATGCGCTCGGGCTCGCGGCCCGACATGGTGAGGTAGGTGAGCGTCTCGGTATCGACGGGGAAGAAGCCGCAGGTGGCGCCGTACTCGGGCGCCATGTTGGCGATGGTGGCGCGGTCGGCGAGCGGCATGGTGTCGAGGCCGGGGCCGAAGAACTCCACGAACTTGCCCACCACACTCTTCTTGCGCAGCATCTGCGTGACGGTGAGCACGAGGTCGGTCGCCGTCACGCCCTCATTCAGCTTGCCCGTCAGCTTGAAGCCGATCACTTCCGGGATCAGCATGGATTGCGGCTGGCCCAGCATGGCGGCCTCCGCCTCGATGCCGCCCACGCCCCAGCCGAGCACGGCGAGCCCGTTGACCATGGTGGTGTGGCTGTCGGTGCCGACGAGCGTGTCGGGGTAGGCGAGA
>CAYUBZ010000478.1:0-1552 GCA_964443205.1 uncultured Hyphomicrobium sp.
GATCGGCGCGGAGAGGCTCGCGGGGGGAAACTCCCCCGCGAAGCCAGGACACTCGTTAGCCTTCTGCGCTCACGAGACTGTTGCCATCCGTTGTGATGACGTCATCGCCTTGGGCCATCCAAGAAAAGCCCCACGGGCCACTCACGCCGCACCCCTCCGGACAGTCGAATTTGAGCGACTTGTTGGCCGCTACTTCTTTCACCTCTTCCTTGGCGCCGTAGTCGACGCCGATCTTGATTGCGTCCGCGCTCTTGTTTTCGACGGTCACGGCATAGGCGGGGGTCGCGAAGAGCACGGCTGCAAGAACGGCTGCGGGGAATTTTGTCGTGGTCATTGAGTTCTCCTTTCGGGCGCATGATCGCCGCCCCGCTTGATGATGGGGAGCCGCAGCCATAGATTCCAATCGAATGTTGAGTGCCTATTGATAGATTTTGTCTATACGGGCGTACTGCCTCGTGAGCCGTCCTGTGATCGTGAGGAACACCAATGCCCACTTTGAAGCAGCTGAGCTATCTCGCCGCCATCGCCGAAACGCATCAGTTCGAGCGTGCCGCACAGATGTGTCACGTCACCCAACCGACGTTAAGCGCCCAGCTTTCCGCGCTTGAGCAGCGACTGGGCGTTTCCTTGGTGGAGCGGGGGCGACATGGGGCGCCCCTCACCCCGGTCGGCCGTCAGATCCTCGAGCGCGCCATCATTGCGCTCAAGAACGTGGAGGAGATCAAGGAGATCGCCAGGGCCGGCAGGCACGGGGTGGTAGGCACGGTTCGTATCGGTGTTCTGCCGACACTTGGACCCTACATGCTGGCGGAGCTGCTGCCCGATGTGCACAGGCGCTATCCTCGGCTCAAGCTTTACGTGCGCGAAGAACGCGCAAGCGATCTGCTCACCAATCTGCGTAACGGACGGCACGATGCGATCCTGACGTCCTTGCCGGTGAGAGACGACAACCTGCAGCTACGCCCCCTGTTCTGGGAGCCAATCCTCTTGGCCATGCCGCAGGACCACGCACTGGCATCGAAGCGGTCCCTGTCGAGCGCGGATCTCAAAGGACAAGCGGTGCTGACGCTGGAGCCCGGCCACCTCTTGCATCGGCAGGTCCGTGAGCTTTGCGAACAGTTCGGCATGGAGCTTCAATTCGATTACGAGGGCACGAGCCTCGATACGCTGCGCATCATGGTCGGGCTCGGCATGGGTGTTGCCCTGCTGCCCGCGCTATACGTGCGCTCGGAAATCGCGAAGGTGACGAATGTGAAGGTGGCCAAGCTGCCAACCGCAAAATTCGGGCGGACAAACGCTCTCGCCTGGAGAAAGAGCTCGCCGCGGGCATCGGACTACGAAGCGCTCGCGCAGGTTCTCAAGCAGGGCGCGAGAAGGAAGTTTGCGAACGTGGTGCGGGTTGCGTCATAGCAAGACGCGAACTTACAAGCTGCACGATCGATTCTGCAGCGCTTGCTTCGCAGGCCCTACCAAGAGCACTTTTGATAATGCCCGACATGAGTTGACGGCCGCTGACGTGAGCGGCGCCCGAGGATAGTTTAAGCAAGCACGC
>CAYUBZ010000479.1:0-1527 GCA_964443205.1 uncultured Hyphomicrobium sp.
GGCTGCCCAGTCCTCGCGCACGCCCAGCACCTTCTCCGGGCTCATCGGCCACAGCTCGTTCTTGGTGGCGACGATGACCCCGTGCCCTTGCGCGACGGCGACGCTGTTCCAGGGCTGGCCCACGCAGAACCCGTCGACGCGTCCGGCTTTCATGCATTCGGCCAGCAAGGGCGGCGGCACGACCACGAGGTTGACGTCGTTGTCGGGATCGATCCCGGCCGAGGCCAGCCAGAACCTCAGGTCGTAGTTGTGGCAGGAGAACGGGTAGACCATGCCCAGCGTCAGCGGCTCGCGCCCCGCCGCGCCGCGCCGGCGCACCACTTCCGCAACCGCCTTTGCCGCGGCCATGCCTCCCTGGCGCGTCGCCGACGCATCCGCTGCGCGCATCTCCTCACAAAGCATGCGCGACACGGTGATGGCGTTGCCGTTGAGGCTCAAGGACATCGGCGCGATCACCGGCTCGGTGGCGCGCCCAAGGCCCAATGTGGCCGCGATCGGCATCGGCGCCAGCATATGGGCGCAGTCGAACGCGCCGACATCGAGCTTGTCGCGGATGTTGGCCCAGGACACCTCGCGGTGCAGATGGAGCGAAAGCCCGAACCGCCGGTCGAAGCCACGCTCATGGGCGATCACCAGAGGAGCGCAGTCGAGGAGCGGGATGAAGCCTGCGTGCACTACACGCTCGCTGCCTCTGTTGGGTCCGGGCTCGTGCATCGTCGTGCCTACTCCTGCAAAAGGTCGAATGTGCTGATGAGCCCCTCGGCAACGTCGACAAGGCGCTTGCCCTGGGCCATGGCGGTCTTGCGCAGCAACGCATAGGCCGCTGCCTCGTCGAGCCCGCGGCTCTTCATGAGGATGCCCTTGGCCTTCTCGATCACCTTGCGCTCTTTCAGCGCGCTCTTGGTCTCCTCGAGCTCGGTGCGCATGCGATCGAAGGCGCGAAAGCGCGACACCGTCATCTCCAGGATGGGCCGCACGCGCTCCTTTTTCAGGCCGTCGACGATGTAGGCGGAGACACCTGCCTCGATCGCCGCCTCGATCGTCGCCTTGTCGCTCTTCTCCACGAACATGGCGATGGGGCGGCGCACCGCGCGGCTGACCTGGAACATCTGCTCCAGCACGTCGCGGCTGGGATTCTCCAGGTCGATGAGAACGACGTCAGGGTCGAGCGCGTAGATCTGCTGGACGAGCGCGGTGGCGCTGTCGAGCGTCGTCACGTTGCAGAAGCCCGCCTCCTTGAGGCCGGCCTCCAGGATGGCGCGACGGATCGGCGTCTCGTCGATGACGAGGATTTTCAACGTGGTATCGGGCTTGTCGGAAATCGGCTTGGACAATGTGTAGGCCTGGATCGAAGAATTGTGCGGCGCACAATATTGGCCCGGCAGACGGCTTACGGCAAGCGGTCTTGCCGGATATGGCAAAGCTTGCCGGCTTTGGCTTCCCGTGGCCTCTGGCTCATGGCCCCCTCAACGGGCCGCCTGGCGGATGAGGCGATGCACGAAGGCGAGCTTGGCAACCGCCACCTCG
>CAYUBZ010000480.1:0-1520 GCA_964443205.1 uncultured Hyphomicrobium sp.
GAGGCGCCGACGGCCGGCTCGGTCATCCTGGCGGCAATCCTCTTGAAGATGGGCGCCTACGGTTTCTTGCGCTTCTCGGTGCCGATGTTCCCGCTCGCCAGCGAGGGGCTGGCGCCGTTCATGTTCGTGCTGTCGATCGTGGCGATCATCTACACCTCGCTGGTCGCGCTGGCGCAGACCGACCTGAAGAAGCTGATCGCCTACTCGTCCGTTGCGCACATGGGCTTCGTCACCATGGGCATCTTCACTTTCACCACCCAAGGCGTGGAGGGGGGAATCTTCCAGATGGTCTCGCACGGGATCGTCTCCGCCGGCCTCTTCCTCTGCGTCGGCGTCCTCTACGACCGCATGCACACGCACGAGATCTCCGTCTTCGGCGGGCTCGTGAACCGCATGCCGATCTACGCCGCGTTCTTCATGGTCTTTACGATGGCCAACGTGGGGCTGCCGGGCACCTCGGGCTTCGTCGGCGAGTTCCTCACGCTTCTGGCCTCGTTCAAGGTCAATACCTGGGTGGCGTTCCTCGCCACCACGGGCGTGATCTGGTCGGCGGCCTATGCGCTCTACGTCTACCGCCGCGTCATCTTCGGACAGCTGGTGAAGCCCGCGCTCAAGAACATCGCGCCGCTGAGCTATCGCGAGATCGGCATCATGGCGCCGCTGATCATCCTCACCATTCTGCTCGGCGTCTATCCCGCGCCCGTGTTCGACGTCACGGCGGTCTCGGTGAAGAAGCTCGTCGCCGCCTACGAGGCCTCCGTCCGGCCGGCGCCCGCTGCCGCCATACCGTAAGCCAGGAGCCCGGACGTTATGGAAGAGTTGACCGCATACGCTCCGGCCCTGCCCGAGATCGTCATCGCCGTGGGTGCCATGGTGCTTTTGATGTTCGGCGTCTTCCGCCGCACCGCGCCGGGCGCAGATCTCGCCACCAACGTGCTCGCGGTCGGCGTTCTGCTGATCGCCGCCGGCGTTCTCGCCGCCGCTCCCGCCGCCGATGCGACACTGTTCGACGGCGCCTTCGTCGTCGATGATTTCGCGCGCTTCATGAAGCTCTTGGTGCTCGCGGGCGCGGCGCTCGTGCTCGTCATGTCGTTTGGCGATCTGGGGCGCGCCAAGCTGTTGAGCTTCGAGTACGCGGTGCTGCTGCTCTTGGCCGTGCTCGGCATGCTGCTGATGATCTCGGCCGGCGACCTGATCGCGCTCTTCCTCGGCATCGAGCTGCAGAGCCTGGCGCTCTATGTCGTCGCCGCCATCAATCGCGACTCCGTGCGCTCCAGCGAGGCCGGCCTCAAGTATTTCGTGCTGGGATCGCTGTCGACGGGCATGCTGCTCTACGGCTGCTCGCTGATCTACGGTTTCACCGGCTCGGTCGACTTTTCCGTGATCGCCGGCGTCGTCCACGATCAGACGGCGGCGCAGAACGTCGGCCTCACCATCGGGCTCGTGTTCCTGCTCGTCGGCATCGCCTTCAAGATCGCCGCCGTGCCGTTCCACATGTGGACGCCCGACGTCTACGAGGG